>CALUTH010000008.1 GCA_944323635.1 Candidatus Gastranaerophilales bacterium | reverse complement strand
GCAGTAGAATTATCTAAAGCTTTCAATTGTTCAGTAAATGAGTTGCCATTATCGTTAGTTCTTTCTTGGTATGAGCAAAAGGCAGTTTGTATTTTATTGACTCTTTTATATTTGGGCATTGAAAATATAAAACTTGGACCTACATTACCTGCATTTGTATCACCAAATGTTTTAAATATATTAGTTGATAAGTATAAAATAAAGCCTGTTACAACACCTAAAGAAGATCTTAAGGAGATTTTGAATAGATGAGCGAAATAATTAATTTAAAAGAAATTGAATATTCTGATAAAATTAATAAAAAACTTGTGTTTGACAACGAGCAGAGTTCTTTGACTCTGCTCTCGTTCAAAGCAGGTGTGGAAAGAAGTCTGCATTGTGATGAAAAAGATGAAGTTGCTCAAATTATTGAGGGATTGGCAGATATTACAGTCGGTGATAAAGTTTACAGATTGAAAGCTGGAGAAATGATTGTAATGCCTGCAAAAACACTTCATGGGCTTAAAGCTATAGAAGATACAAAGATGTTACTATTACGTCCAAAACATATTCACTAACTAAAAATGTGAAATTTTTTAATACTATTTATATTATTTATTTCTCCAAAGTTTTTAACAAAGTTGAAATTTGTTCACAAGCAATATTTTTTTACGATGAGCTTTACCAAAATAATCAAACCATCTGTAAATTGAAATCAAACTATGTGTCTTTTTACACGGAGCCTTGTTTTAGGTTCGAGCGTGAGGAAGCAGAGCGACCGCTTTGCAGAGGGTGAAAGCGAGAGCGTACCTGTTTAATGCAAAGCGGTCAAGAAAGGGCATAGGCTTGACGGTAAAATGTCAAAGCCTCGGTGTTTAGAATCAAAGGAAATCTTTATAAAAATTTATTGTTAGGGCTTATGTTATCCTCCTCATTATAAAAGATATTTATTATTGGCACCGGTTTTAAAATTAAGTTTTAAACCGTTAATTATTATATGATTTCACCTTTAAAGTCCGGATATAACATTAGTAATATTTTGGCAATTATAATCTTAACATTTGTTTGTACTGCGTGCGGAGAGCTTTGCCATATATTTGATATTGTTTTTAAATTATCGTATTTTACGGCGGTTGTATAAAACTCTATATCTGCAGGTGTTAATTTTGCTCCGCCGCGAAGTTCGCAGGAAAGTTTATCCTCCGGTAAAATTTGGCACTTCTTTATCAGTTTTTTTAGTTCCGGTTTAGAAACTCCTGTTATATTTAGAATTTCGTTATCAGATTTTTGTTCAATGAGCGTTAAAGCCGTTTGAATATTGACTTCGCTTAAAAATAGCCATTCTTTAAAAAATGTGGAATAATACTCGTTCATAAACACCGGTTGTTAACATTATGAATTAATAATTTGTTTTACTGCTTTAATTATTTTTGAATTTTTTAATTTCTCTTCAACGGTTTCTCTTGTCAGATGGGTATTATCGCATATTATTTCCGTAATCCATTCATAATCGTTATTTCTGTCGCAATTAACACCGGCATTTTTGACAGTTTCCAATAATATTTTATCTTTATCTGTCATATCGGTTATTTTAGCGGTTAGGTTTATTGATAAACATCCGTTTTTTTCTGTCGGGCTTGAATATTCGATTTGTAAAAAACTCCTGTAATCGGTATTTAATAAAGGAATTTCTATAGAACAGCCGTTTATATCGCCCCTTGCGTCGTCCGGCTGTATATTTGTATTATCCAGGTTCAATATTTCTTTAATCGCGGATATACATATTTTTTGCGGTTCGTATATTTTGGCAATAATTTGTTTGTAGCGCTCAAGTTCACTATTTGGCTCAATTGTATTTAGAATTTCCCATATATCTTTGTATGTAAATTGTTTCCAATTTTTGCAGTTTTCCGTCAGTTCATGCATAAAGGGTCTCAAATATATGAGTATTTGTTGTTTATCAGGGTAATGCTCCTTAATGTATTTTTCGTATTTTTCAAGCTGTGTACTTCTGGCTTCATATTCTCTGTTTTGGTCTTTGTATTTATTTTCAATAACCAGAACAAACTCATTGTTCTTTACTAAAATATCTTTTCGTTTATCTGATTCTGTTTTTATTATAAGATTTTCTAAATTATTTACACTAATGCCTGCTTTGTCTAAAACTTTTGCTAAAAATTCTTTAGTGTTATATAAAAAATACGCAATTATTTCTGAGTGTTTGGTTTCTTTGCTTTCAAATATTTTTGAATTCTCAAGAAGAGTTAAGTTATTATCTATGTTTTTTAATTCTGCTATATTCATAATTTAGAAATCCTTTCCTATGTTAGAAATAAAATAAAAACGGCGGCGCCCCTGTTTTTTGATTCTTTGAAACCTGTATTGCTGCATTTTGCACCTGCCATCTGCGCTTGTCTTCCGGAAACTTTGTCTCTATTATCTTGCGCCCCTGCCATCCGGAAACGGTCTTTTTGCCAATCACCGCCCTCATTTCCCTTCGGAAAACAGCCTTGCCGCCTTGTCCCACCCCTGCTCTTAGCTTGCTTTATAATTGTATACCGGTATCAGGCGGTCAATTATTTGCGCTGTCGGGGTGATTAGTTCTTTGATTTCATCACCGTTTTTGTACGCCATCGGTGCTTCATCCAGTGTACCCGTTGAGATGCAGGAACTGTGAATGCCCTGCATAGAGGCTTTATACTCTTCCATTGTTAAAATTTCTTTTGCGCGTGTCCTTGAGTATAAACGCCCTGCTCCGTGCGGACCGGAGTTATTCCAATCTTCATTGCCTTTCCCGATTGCGATAAAACTGCCGTATGCCATATTGATGGGTATCAAGACTTTTTCATTTGCCTTGCAGGATATGGCGCCTTTTCTTATGATGTTGTCATCGCCGATGTAGTTGTGGACGGTTTCAAAACTGTCTTCTGCTTTCCAGCCCATATTTTTGAGTATTTCATCTGCCATTATGTACCGGTTGTAATGACTGTATTCGTGGCAGACTTTTGCACATTTCAAATACTCTTCCGCGTCTTTGCCCGTGAGGTAGGAGAGTTGTTTCAGGTAGCCGTCTTGATAAAGGTTGGTTTCTATTGCGAGTTTTTGGAAATAAACTGCCATTTTATTTCCGAAATCCCGCGAACCGCTGTGTATAATTAAGTATGTTCCGCTCTCACCTTTTTCTATTGAAATAAAATGGTTTCCAGAGCCGAGTGAGCCTATTTTAAGCAGGTCGTCATTGCATCCGCGCTTGAGATAGTCTGTATCATAGCGCCGGACTTCTTCTTTTAACTCTTCCGGAACAAGAGGGCTGACAGTCTTTCTGCCCCTTAGTCCTGTAGGAACATTTCCCCTTATAACCTTGTCCAGTTTATCATATTCTTTTAACGTTGCACATTCTTTAAGTTTTACGACATACATCCCGCAGGATTGGTCAACGCCGATAATGTTCGGGATGATTGCCCCGTTATGCGGGATTTCGGATGTAAACCCGATAGTGCAGCCGAGTCCTTCGTGGCAATCGGGCATTATTCTGATGCGGCAGCCCTCAAAAATCGGGTGGTTACAGATGTTTTGTGTTTGTTCTATTACGCCGTCAAAAATCTCATTTGCGTAAATTTTTGCGAAAGTATATTTGCCTTCAACTTCTAACATATTACCTCTTTTTGTAGTGTTTTATCTTTTTATTGTATTCTGAAACCGGCATTTTGTCTGTAACTTGAAACCCGCAGGCTTCAATTGAAAATTTGAAAACCCCGTAATCATCGTTAAATTTGGCGGAGTTTTCTTTTATCCAAAACTCGTTTTTGTAGTTAGCTTTTACATATTCAATAATTTGCTGCTTACTTCCCGCAAATTCAACTTTGCCGTTTTTGATTAGATATTTCATCGTTGCGTCCTCTTTGATAAAATTGTATTATGGATCTGCGTCAAAATCGGACATAAAGAAAAGTTATAAAAATATTATAACACAAAAACAGAAAATATGCTAAAAAATATTTTTTATTTTGTGGCTTGCCGGAACATGTATATATAAAATAGTATTAAATATTAATTGATTTAAAACGCCTTAAAAAATAGCTTATTGGTTTATTTTGTTTAAAATTAAAAGCAATGTTCAATGCTATAATTAATATAAAATACATGATTTGATTATTTTTAGTTTAGTCGGGCGGATTTGCTAATCCGGTCAAAATTGGACTTAGCTGTTGTTTAGCAGATGGCTGTGGTAAATGAAATTGGCTGTAACAAAAAGGACTACGCACGGTAGTCCTTTTTTATTATCTGGGGCGGAGTTATCTTCAGGCGAACCTTCAATATCTTTTAATAAGTCATCTGTGATTTCAACAGGGCGGTTTTGAGTATTGAAGATAATTGTTACCTTATCATCATATAAATAGATTTTATTTATAAGAACTGTAATTAACGCACGTCTATATTTGACATCGTTAATATCACCATTTTTCAGATCATTCAAAAAGAATTTAACTTGCGGAACTTCTACTCTTACATGTTGTAATTCTTCCCTTTTAATCTGCAGCTCAATTTCGTCTTTCTGATTTGCCAGTTTTTCCAGTTCGTCAAATATTATGTCTTTAACTTTTTGATTTGTGCCAGATTTTAATGTTTTTAACAGGTTTTCTTTTTCTTTGTTTAAAGTTTTTAAATTTTTCTTTAAATCTTTAACAATTAAACTGTCTAAATCTTTTTTGCACATAGCAACAACGGTTCTTGCAATTTTATCAATGTTTTTAGGAGTTAAAATATCTCTGCAAGCATTAACAACAATATCTTCCAAAAGTTGTTTTCTAATACTTTTCTTGTCGCACATCTTTTTTCGTGCTTTTACGCATTTATAATAGCGATGAAGTGATCCTTGCTTTGAAGTTCCTGAAACCCCAATCATTTGTTCTTTACAATGACCGCAAAATAATTTTGATGTCAAAATGTATTCTTCTTTTGCCCGTGTATTTCTTGATATTCTTTTGTTTTTGTTTGCGATTTGTCCTACTTGCATAAATAATTCATCTGAAATTATTCTTGGAATTGCATTCGGAGTTTCTTTATCTTTGTAGGTATAAATTCCTATATATTTTTTGTTTGTTAGCATATTTCTTAGAGAATTTTTGTTAAACTTGCCACCAATAGATGTTTTTATATTGCGTTCATTTAAGTAATTACAAATTTCAGCAATCGTATTTCCACCTGCATACATTTCAAATATTTTTTTGACAAATGGTGCTGTTGCTTCATCAATTTCTAATTTGCGAGTTTCTTTATTTATCTTGTAGCCCAAACCACAATTACCACCTAAAAATTGTAACTTTGAAGCACTATTATCATAACCTCGCCTGATTTTTTCTGATAATTCCGCAGAGTAATATTCATTTATACCTTCAAAAAGAGCTTCCATTAAAATGCCTGCAGAGTTATCTGTTATGTGTTCTTTTGCAGAAATTACTTTAACACCATATTTTTTAAGTTCGTATTTAGCAATTACACTATCATATTTATTTCTTGAAAATCGATCTAATTGATAAACCAAAATACCTTGAAAAGTTCTTGTTTTTGCATCTTCTAGCATTCGTTGAAAATTAGGTCTGCTGTCATTTGTTCCTGTATAGGCTCTATCTATATATTCATCAAGTACATTAAGGTTATTCTGCTTTGCATAGTCATAGCAAACATTTAATTGACCTTCAATAGATTGTTCTGTTTGGTTATGACTTGAATATCTTGCATAAATTACTACATCCATTTATTTTTCATCATCCTTTATAACTTTTGCCTTTGAAAACTCTTCATTTCTTAATTTGATTAAATCCTCTTGAATATCAACCAATACAAGTTGCTTAAGTTGTCTTCGTTGTATTTTTGCTTCGAATTCTCCGTGCCAACTAGTTGTTTCTACAAACTTGATTTCCTTGTCCTCATCTATCCCATACTCAGAAGAAATATATGTAAAAATATTGTCTAACAAACTTTTTTCCCAAATAAAATCTTCTAGCTTGTTAATATTAAAATCATCACAAGCATTATTTATAAGGTAATTGCAAGCTGCAAGGCGTTTTGTTGCTTCATATCCATATTTATAAACATCCGGATTTTTATCTGCACTATCTTTGTATTTTTTTAGTGATTCCAAATTATGTATAGTTAAATCATCTAAACCTAAATCATTTTTAATAGATTCATAACTTGGTTTCATAAAATTGGTTCTTCCATAAATATAGTCAAGGGTGGTGTCAAATATTTTGCAGTATGCACAAGCCATTTCAAGATTGATATTCCTACCATGTTCTATTTGAGATATTGTATTTTTTCCTGTATCACCTTCTAAAACTGTTTCTGTAACATACTTTTCTAATTCCCTTGCAAGTTGCGATTGAGAATAGCCTTTGCTTAATCTTAAATTTACTAATCTTTCATTTTTTGTTTTTTTACTCATTTTTATCTCCTTTGTTATAAATTTTATCACGGCAGTTAATCTCTGTCAATAATACTATAACTACCGTTTTATTAAAAATTAAGTTATAAATAAATTATGCATGGTGATAAAAATCATAACTTAAATATATCACAAAACCAATGCCAGTTATTGGCAAGTTATTTCTATAAAGATATAGCCAAATATGTAGAGGAAAACTATGCCAAATACTTGCAATTCGTAGAGTCAGAAAACAAGAAAGGAGAAAAATTATGACCAGCGAAATCAAAAATCCAGATGGAAGCATTTATTGTTCAGAGTTTACATACAACGATTTTAAAAAAAGTGGAATTTCAAAGGGTGTGGTAGATAATTACATTAAAGCAGGTTGCTTAAAAGATTTGCCTGATGGATGGAAGCTATATTTTCCAAGATTTTTAGAAGAATTTTCTTCCGATTATTTTACTCAAAGATTAAGATGTACAAATGACAAAGGGAAATACCGTAATCCTAAAGGTATGTCAACAAAAATTTTTCGTCCTTTGGAATTAAGTATTGAAAAACTGAAAGACAAAAATATACCAATAATCATTACAGAAGGATGCAAGAAAGCCATTAAGGCTACAATTGAAGGCTTTGATTGTATATCCTTAGGTGGTGTTTATAATTGGAAATGTAAACCTGTAAACGATAACGATGCCAATGATATAAATACCCATGATGATTTTGATAACCAAGATATTATTCCAGATTTAAAAAATTTTGATGTTGCAGGAAAAGTTATTTATCTTTGTTATGACAGCGATATGTTCTACAAAGATCAAGTAAAGCAGGCTTTATATAAATTTGCAGCGTATTTCTTGGTGGAAAAACAAGCTATTGTCAAACTTGCAATATTACCAAAGGGTGAAGCAAAAGGCTTAGATGATTACTTGATTATATATGGCAATGATGCTTTTCAAAAAATTTTAGATAATGCCGAAACTGTTACATTAAGGCAAATTCAAATCAATTTGTCAGATGTAAAAGAGAAAGGTAGAGAAAAATTCCCTGTTGAAGTTTTTCCTACCAAAATACAAAAGCAGTTTATGGATCTGCAAAAACAAATGGATGCGCCGCTTGAATACATCTTTTGCTCTTTTCTTTTTGGAGCAAGTCTTTTAATGGATTGCAAAGCCTGTCTTTGCGTTAGGAAAAATACCGAATGGTACGAGCATCCAATTTTATGGATTGCCATTGTCGGGAACCCTGCACAAAAGAAAACTCCTTGTATATCATTATTCAAAAATTTTATTGATGAGTTTGATACCAAACTTACGGAAAAATATGAAGCTGATATAAAATCTTATAAAAAGGCTATGCAAGAATACAATAAGGTATTGAAAGATATAAAGAAAAGCAAAAATAAAGCGGTTGTAGAAATTCCAATTGAACCTGAAAAACCTTACAAGCAAAGACTAACTACACAAAATTTTACTGTCGAAGCCCTTTCTAAAATGTATTGGCAAAACCAACAAAGTGGAAATAATGGTATTGCAATACTAGTTGATGAATTGGTTACATTTATAAAAATGATGGGGCAATATAAAAAGAGTAGCGATTCTGATGAGGGTTATTTTTTGCAAGCATGGAAAAAGCAACTCTATAACGTAATAAGACAAGGCGGAGAGATAGACTATACCATTAAAGTTAGTCATAATATTATGGGCGGAATACAACCAAAAGTCTTGGATAAATCCTTGTTTAAAAATACCTATGAATCTTATAATGGAATGATAGAGCGTTGGTTGTTTGCTTGTTCTGATTATCTTTCTACCGGAAAAACTTATTATTCCGAAAATGAATTTGATTCTGATTTAATAAGAAACATTTACAATAAATTGTATAATATGCCAAAGACAGTTTACAACTTTAGCCCAGAAGCACAGTTGGTTTTTGATAATTTTGTTGAGGATATCGCAAAACAAAAATTGGACAACAGACATAGTGATTTGGTTAAAAATTATCTCCAAAAACAGACTGACTATGTTGCCCGATTTGCTCTGATTCTACATTGTATCAATAATCTTGAAAGAACAGAAATTACAGCCACAACAGTTGAAAACGCAATCAAATTAAGCAAGTATTTTATCGACTGTTTTAAAAAAGTTTTGCAAGAAAGTTTGGAATTGAATTCTCTTGAAGAATACACAATAAACCTATTAAAAACAAAGGGGATAGACAAAATTTCGCCCTCAAAACTGTTTAAGAAAAATACAGCAAAATATAGAAATAAAGAACAGGCTCAAATAGCACTTGAAAACCTTTCAGGTAAAGGATATGGTAGAATGATAAAAACAAGTAACGGCGGTTATAACTTTAGGTTTTATAACGGATAACAATACCTTTTATACCTTGTATGTTCAAAGTAAAATAATGACGGCAATTTTGAGAGAGGGTTTACCTTAACCCTCTCTTTATATCTTTATACCATTTGGTATAAAAGGGTTTGCAGGATATTAAAGTCTATACTTTTTGAAATGTTAATCAAAACAAGGCTTTGCACCTAGCAAATGGTACAGGATATTAAACGGAAGACATTTTTCTTGTCAAAGAATGTACTTTTTGAGATAGCGACACCATTCAGTAGCCAAGAAACTATCAATGCAACTTTCTAAGTCAGAAAAATGTCTTTCTTGCGCCAAAAATAAATAATCTCTAACGGAGTATCTTGAAGCCCTCAAATAAAACATCTTTGCATTTTTCGTTTCTTCTATATCTTTAAATCGGTAAAATCTTTTTAGGTATTCGCTTTTAGGTTTTCTATCTCTGTGATTATAAATAATTACTGTTGCCCCATTTGTATAATAATCTGCAGCTTCTTGATATGTTGTATATTTGTTTCCATTTTTTGAATAAGGCTTAATGCTTTTAACTTCAAGTCCATTATCAGGATCTAGAAATATAATGTCTTGATTTCCTAATTTCTTCAAGGCTTCCAAATGCCATTTATCACGATTTTGTGCATCTAATAATTTGTTCCAAAACAATGCATTTTCAAATAGTTTTGCACTCTCAAGTCTTTTAACCGAACGATTTTTACTTAGTCCAATTTTCTTTAAAGCACAATGCAAATCAACATCAGGGGTATCGCAATTGCATTCTAAAAATTTTGTGTGTTTACCATCAGTGAATGTCTTTGAGTGTTTAGGCACATCTGGTGTTAAATACCAATTTAAACCAATACTGAATCCTGCTTTTTCAAGACCTCTCAAAAGGCCTAACTTTGTATAATCTCCAACATCACCTGCATATTGATTTTTCATAGTTTACCTCTTTTTTACTTTTAACAAGGATTTATTTCTTAATAATCCTTGTTATTCATTGCTAATCTATAACAAACAATGATTATTTACAAACGACATTACCTCAAAAAGTGTTTATGAGAATCATTGACTTCATAACATGGAAATGGAGTTTATCATGGAACTTAAAAAACTACTTGGAAAGAGAATACAAGAATTAAGAACTAAAAACGGCTTGAAACAATCTGAACTAGCCGAAAAAGTTGGTATAGCAACAAAACACCAAAGCTGTATTGAAACTGGCAAGAATTATCCTTCTGCGGAACTGGTAGAAAATTACGCAAAAGTATTCGGCATTGATGTCATAGAAATGCTAGACATCACACACATTAAAACAACGGATGAATTATTGTCAGACATCTATTCAATGCTCAAATCTGCAAACGAAGAAGAGATCCTCATGATTCATAAAGTTCTTAAAGGATTGTTGCATTAATCACTTTTAGTTGCAATATTGTTTTTAAAAACAGATGATTTCATTAAAAATATCAATTGCAAAATTATCACTCATTCCAGAAATAAAATCAATTATCGCATTTCTAAACTCGTTTTGTTCTGATATTTTATAAATTAGTTTGTTCTTTAATTTTAATTGATTTTTCTTATCCAAATTATAATCCGAATATTTAATTAACCACTCTTCAAAATTTTTAATTAATTTCGGGTAAAAATTCCTATCTCGTTCTATTATAGTTGCAATATCTCTATTATAATATTCATCTAATTTAACAAAAATTGTATTTAAAATTAATTTGACATATTTTTTAAATGGAGTAAGTCTTGAATGTGCATAAATATTTTTGTAGTTAAAACTTTTTATAGTGTTCATCACTTTAAAACATTCCTCTGAAAAACATAATCCCTTATCAGGAGAAGAATTAGTACACAAATCTATAATAAATTTATGCATCAATACAGTAGTGTTAATTTCCGATAATTTTATATCAGGATAAGTTGTTTTAATAATTTCTTCAAGGTCATCAGTTTGTGCTTCCGATAAAATATCATATGCTAAGGCATCTTCTATATCGCGACCAATATATCCGATTTTATCAGCAATTTTTACAACACATCCTTCATAAGTATAGGCATTATGTTTACCTTTTTGGATATTTGTAAGTTTTATATTCCTGCTTCTTGGTTTTATTATTTTATCATCTACTTCTCCGCAATGACATACAATTCCATCTCTTACTGCATAAGTTAAATTTAAATTTTGTTGAAATCCATTATAGTCAGGTAAAGTTTCTATATCATCAATAAAATGTAAGCTATTACGTTCATGCCAGAAATCGTTAATTTGATGTTCTTTTGCTATATCTCTTAGAACATATTCTCCTTGATGTCCAAATGGAGCATGTCCTATATCATGACCATTAGCAATGGCACGAACCAAATAAATATTTAAATTTAGAAATTTAGCAATAGTTTCTGCAACAGAAGATACATGCGTTACATGCTCAATCCTAGTACAAATATGATCATTATGAGGTGCAAAGAACACTTGTGTTTTATTTTTCAATCTTCTATATCCATTAGAGTGAATTATTCTATGTAAATCCCTTTCAAAAGGATTTCTGAAATCATAATCTTTACCATATAGTTTTTCCTGTCTTGCAATAGAATTTTTCCATTTCTTAGAATTTTCATCTGTCTTGACTTCCGAAAAATCAGCAAATTTTATATTTTTCAAGTTTTTGTAATCCATGAATATATTCCTTTATCATTTATTTTTATCTTTTATCTTTATAATTGAAGCAATAGACTCTTTTTCTTCTTCAATAAACAATGTACCTTTGTCCAAATTAAGCAATATTTCAACTTGTTCAGGTTTCATAGATAATTTATTTTCAGTTAATTCTTCCATAAATTCTTTAGCATTAAAAATATTATGTTGCATTAACATTTCAATAGATTTATTTAAAAGAATTGGTTCTTGTTTTATTAGAACATTATCTAATGGTTCTTGTTTTCTCCAATTATTTATAGTCATTTGTTTCATTAAATATTGATATTGATTATCGGTTATAACACCTAGACGGTTTGCTCTGATTAGCATTGCAGATATAGAAACTTTCCATTTCTTTTTTAATTCAATATAATATTTCAAATCTCTTGGATATAGACTTACATCATGTAAAAAAGCATTTTTTGGTAACAAAAAAGCGGCTGCAAAATAATTGGCTTCTCTTTCTTGTTGTTTAAAATCTTCTCTAGGTAATTCTTCTAAATCTATATTCCAATTATGCAATAAAATATGTCCTAATTCATGAGCTGCATCAAAATTGCTTCTTACAGCAGAATTCTTGTCATTTGAAAGTACAATAATATACCTATCTTGATCTTCTACTTTAATTTTTTGGCTATATGCATCAATATTATCTTGATTTACTGGATAAGAAGCCACAATTATGCCATTCTTTTCAAGTAAATGAGAAATATTATCAATAGGTTTTTCTCCGAGTTCCCAATATGCTCTTAAATCCAATGCTATTTGATCAAAATCAAGTTCATTTTTATATTCAATTTTAGGTATATTCAAAGCAGGAAATTCTAAATACTTGTTTAACACCTGATATATGATAGCCAAATGTTTTAATTTTATCTGCTGTTGCAATCTTGTATTTTTATTTGTAGATAATAATGCTCTAAAATATGTAGTTTTTGCATTTACTTCATAAATATCTTCTTGGAAAAAATAAGAAGACGGAAAGTTTAATTTTTCCGTTATAATTCGCATTTTTTCAAATTCAGGGGTTACATTTTGTGTTTCATATTGTGAAATAGCCTGTTTTGTAACACCTAATATCTCTGCTAAGTCATTTATAGACAAGCCATTATACAAACGGGCTTGTCTTAATCTTTGACCGTTAAACTTCTTTGCCATTTTTATTCATCTCCATTTGTAGCATTTTCTGTAGGATTTTCATTTTGTGTTGGTTTAATTTCAATAGATTGTTTGGCTTCAGCTTCTTCTTTAGCTTGCTTTTTGATATATGCAGCCGGTTTTAAGGTTAGAGGTATGTCTTGAATATCTTCTGACTTTTCTGTATCTGCAACAATCGCATCGTAATTTTTCTTTGGTATGTATTCATTTAGAGAAATTACTTCTGAAATTTCTAAATTTTTCGTCAAATAATTAGCACTAAAAGCAGTCATAACACCGGAAGAAGATTTAAAAGACAAGATACAGTATAAACTTTCTTCAAGCATATTTTGTTCTATTTCAGCACAAAGTTCTTGAGATAGTTCTTGTAAAAAATCATCATCTCTGTTTAAAGGTATATTTACTAACTTACCTTGTTTTGGTTTTAAACTTTCATTCAATAAAGCCAATGCAGCTGAATAATGTTTTTTATTTTTAGAAGGGTGTTTAATAATATTTCTTAAGCGGTTTTCACGCATTACGGTTATAACTTTTTTAGACTTTTTATCAACAATTAGCAGAAACTCCCAAATGCCACGTAGCTTTTTATAAATACATGTATAATCATCACCAAGTCGTTTTTTTAGATTTGAATTTATCAAATCCCAAATTAAACTCGGTGAACTGTTCTTAGTGTAAGTGTTTAACTGTTTTATCGCATCAATAAAATCTATACCTACACCTTCTGAAATACATATTGCAACTGCCTTTAAAAGCCCCTCATCCAAATTAAATTTTTCATTTGCCACGTGAAATCCTCCGTTTTAACTTTATAAAAACAGATTACTAAAAATGCATAAATTTGTCAAGCGGTTTTCAAAAAATAGCAACAAATGTAAAATAATTTATATTTTTACAACAACTGCGAACCCGCCTGCGAAGCAGTAAGGGTTCGTCTGATACTTATATGGTGGAGATGGCGGGAGTCGAACCCGCGTCCAAAATGAGTGAACACAAACATCTACGGATGTAGTTCTGTATTATCTCGGTTCAGGACGGGACAGAACAAAACCTTTTCTAAACCAGAGCCTTATTTCAGTCAGGCTGACTTTTGGCGGTTAACTTGACGCTCCTACTGCTGTCAGTACGCTGCGGCTTGCATGGTGGTCTCATAGTTTCGGCAAGCTGGAAGCTATGAGAGGCTTACCTAAATTCGATTAGGCAGCAGCTCTTTCGCTTATGCGAGAGAAAGCTGCGCTAGCATCAACTACATAAGGTGTAGCATTTAAATTGGTTGCTCGTTGTTAACCGGGAACAGCGCCCGAACCCGCAGTCTGTTTCCACTAATCACCCTGTCAAATCCAAAGCATCCCCGTATATAAATTATCAATGTTCTTGTAACCTACAGTATAACGCGTCTTTTAACTGAAATCAACCCCCGGAGGTTAGTTCTTTAAGCCCTTTTCGTTTTGTTTTATATACTCGCACTCCGCCTCAAGGCGTTTATCTTCCATTGCGTCAATAAATTGTTCAATGTTTTTCAAACTCCCGAGTTCAAATCCGGTTTCCGCCAGAAGAACGCAGTCGTTACAAAGTCTGTATTCGTTATACTGTATAGAACCTGCAAGGCATTTATACCCGCCGCAGGCGTCGCATACAAAAAACTCGTTTACAATATCCGGATTTTCTTCAATATCATCAAGCCGCATCTGCTCTGCAACCTGTTGCATTTCTGCAACTATTTCTTCTTTTGATTTTGTCATTAAACTATTAACTCCTTCATGTCAATTACAGCCTGCTTTAACCCGACAAAAACGGCTCTTGATATAATGCTGTGTCCGATATTTAATTCGTATAAATTCGGGATTTCCTTCATCCTGACTACATTCTGATAATTAAGTCCGTGCCCCGCATTTACTTTTAACCCTAAGTTTTGCGCAAAAACTGCAGCCCCTTTTAAGTCCTCAAAAGTTTTTTGTTCCAGTTCCCCGCCAAATTCTTCCGAATATCTGCCGGTATGGAGTTCAATAAACTGCGCGCCTGTCTTTGCGGCAGCAGACACCTGTGAAATATCAGGATCAATAAAGAAACTTACCTCTATACCTGCTGCAAGAAGGGGTTTTACAAACGCGCACGCACGCTCCTGCTGCCCGTGGACGTCAAGTCCGCCTTCCGTTGTAAGTTCCTGCCTTTTTTCAGGTACAATACAAACCGAGTGTGGCATTATACGTAAAGCTATTTCCTGCATTTCATCTGTCATTGCCATTTCAAGATTTAAAACGGTTCTTGGCAGTTTGCTGATAAGTTCAACGTCCATATCGTTTATGTGGCGTCTGTCTTCTCTTAAGTGTGTGGTAATACTGTTTGCGCCCGCATCATTGCAGACCCTTGCGGCTTTTATTACATCAGGCTCTATTCCGCCCCTTGCATTCCTTAATGTTGCAACGTGATCTATATTTACACCTAAAAGCATAGTACACCTCCTATAATTTCTTCCACAACTTGTTTAACTCTAAAAGCGCCGTATAAGTCGGAAGTATTGTAATATTATTTTCTGCAATAGTCAGTACGTAGTCAATAGCGTTTTTAATGTTTGGAATAACGTTTATTTTCTCCGCCGGAAAACCTGTGTATTTAAGTCTTACAGCCATGTCTTCCGCCCTGCCCCCCGATACGGTTATCGGTTTTTGGGCATCTTTAAATCTCTCAAAATCCGCGTCCCACAGCCATGAAACGTCGCGCCCGTCTGCGTAATTGTCATTTATTATGATAAGCAGGTTAGATTCTAAGTCGACACTTTTTATAACTTCACTTGCGCCTGCCGGATTTTTAATCAGCTGTATGAGTGCTTTATGCCCGCGTAGGTCTCTGAGTTCGCTCCTCCCAAACTCTGTTTTGAACTCCAGAAGCGGATTTTTAATTTCTTTTATCCCGCAGACTTTAAGCAGTACTATTGCCGCAAGTGCATTATAAGCGTTGAAAAATCCTACGAGCGGTACTTTAAACTCTTCATCTTTGAGTTTTATAATCGAATAGTTTTTCTCAAGTATAACATCGGCTTCAAAATCCGGCTGCGGGCGTTTGTAACCGCATTCACAGTAATAGTGCCCCTGTTGGGCATAAAACTTTTTAGAGTATTTCAAGGCTCGTCCGCACGGGCAATTAAATATTTCTTCCGGTGAGGATGTTGTTTGTTTCCCGCTGTTATCTTCAATATTTCTTATCCCGAAATACACGGGCTTTTTATTTTTGCCCTTAAGACTTGCAACAAGCGGGTCATCTGCATTTAAAACGAGTTGTACATCAGGAATGACGTCAATTCCTTCCTGAATTTTCTTTTTTGTGGTGTCAAGTTCTCCGTACCGGTCAAGCTGGTCGCGGAAAAGGTTTGTAACTAAGAGATAGTCTGCGGGAATAAATTTTGCGGTTTTTGCAAGATATGCTTCATCGGACTCTATTACGCAGTTATCGTAATATTTGTGTGGCTCGAGCGAGAGCGCAAAAGCGTTTGCAATTCCGGTAAGCATATTGGCGCCCTTTGAATTTGCAATAACCGTTCTTCCGCTGGCGCGTAAAATATGGCTGATAATTCCGCAGGTAGTTGTTTTGCCGTTTGTGCCGGTGACGGCTATTTTATCCCCCTTAATGTATTTACAGGCATCTTTAAGAAAATCAGGATAATTTTTTAGTATCAGCGAGCCGATAAAAGATGTTCCTTCGCCCGCATTAGTTAATTTTATCAGTTTGTATATACTTTTTGCTAATCCCAGTGTTGTTAAGAGTTTAATATCCTGCATTAAAATATTCTCCCGAACGGTATTTATTTTTTTTGAAAAATAAAATATAATAACATGGTAATACAAAGAAGGACAACATGATACTCTTTTTATTCGCAATCGTTTTTATAGCAGAATTAATTATTACGGGCTTTATAATAATAAAGCTTGTGGATATTGACCTTGCAATAATAGAACTTGATGAAAAACTGCAGGCTGAGAGAAATATTGTTAAGTATTCAATGTATTACTTTAAGGAAGTGACGGCTGCTTACAAGGAACTTGTGAAGGTTACGTTCCAAAATATTGACAAAAAATATCGCAAATTCGGGTTTGATAGTATAAAATCTACGCTGGTATCTCTGTTTATGCTTCTAATCCCCAAAACATACCGCAAATTTATCGACTCTACAAAACTCGGGTATAAAGTTGTCAGGTATTTATCAAAAGCTTAATATATGTTATAATTGAGAAAAGAAAAGAGGAATGAAGATTATGTGCAAAGAAAAATCATCCATAGGGTTTGGAATGGGACTTATTGCCGGTGTTGTAGGCGGTCTTATTGCCGGTATATTATATGCACCAAAACCGGGTGCCGAATCCAGAGAAATCTTAAAAAAATCTATTTGCGAATTTATAGAGAAAAACTCGCCGGCTATATCGGAAGCTAAGAAAAATGCAATTGAATCAGTAGATTTGCTGCGTTACAAACTCGAAAGACAATATAAAAAAATTAATGATAAGCTGAAGTCTATGAGAATGCAAAAGGCAAAACAGTTGGAAACAACTGATTACGATTTTAATTAGAAAGGATTATTATGGATTTACAGCTCACACACGGTCTGGTATTTTTAACATGGACAACTGCAGTAATGATTATCCTGATAGGGATTTTCGTTATAAAAGTTTTGTTTGACTTATCAAGGCTGACAAATACAATGAACGATACTGCAAATATTGTTAAAACAGAACTTGAACCAACACTGAAAAATGTAAATGAGACGGTGGAAATTGTTTCTACAAGAGTAAAAGAGGCAAATAATATTGTTACTAACGTTGAAGATAAAGTTAAAGAGGCTGCAAGGCAGGGCAAGAAAGTCCTTACGGCTCTTGGCGGCGGGCTTTTTGCCGTTTCAAAGCTTGCTTTCTGCGGAATGTCCAACTTTATAAAAGCTAAGTTAAAATAGTAAACTTTATGCCTAGTCTTTTTGTAGAATTTATTTAATAAACCGGTCATTTATACTGAAAAAAAGAAAAGGAGAAATATATTATGTCAGTTATGAAATTTTTTGCAGGATTTGCAGTAGGTGCAGCATTAGGTGCTCTGGCAGGTATCCTGCTTGCTCCGCAGTCGGGTGCCGAAACAAGAGAAATGATAGGTGATGTAGCATCTGATGTCGCAAAACGTACAGAAGATACAGTTAAGGATATTCAACGAAAAGCCGATGATATTGTATCTGATATGCAGGCTAAGGGTGAAGAAATGATTAATAAAATTCAAGACCTTATTAAAAAACAAAAGGATGAATTAGCACAAAACTAATCGTTTTTTAAGTATTGATGAAAAGCACGCAGGGATGCGTGCTTTTTTTCATGCGGTGATAGTATTCCCTTTTCCCTGAAAATAAGATATAATTTTACAGTAAGAGGGAACTTATGGTTAATGTTATCATAATACTTGCAGCATTAGTTCTGGCAGGCGGTGCAATATATGTACTGTACTCTTTGCTGTTGTATTCCGGTTCAAAAGACCCTCATGATGAACTGCAACTGACTACAAAAAATATTATTGATCAGGTAGATGTTCTGTATAAAAAGAAGGAATATGCACTTCTTGAACTCTTTGCAACTAAATACCTTGAACGTGTACCGGGGAATTTTACGGTAAGGGAATATCTTGCGAAATCTTACTATGAAACTAAAAAGATTAACAAAGCGATAAACGAATGTATACTTCTTTTAAAACACACTCCGCAAAATCTTGAGGTTCGCAAACTCCTAGGTGAGTGTTACGTAAAAAAAGAAATGTACATGGATGCCCTGACCCAGTTTGAGATTTGTTATCAGCAGGATGAGCAGCAGGCGGATGTCGTTAAAAGGCTTGCAGAACTTTATAAACAGACCGACCAGATTTATTCAGCAATAAATGCTTATAAACTGTATACTGAAATGATTGAAGAAACTCCCGAACAGGCAGAAATGTATTCAATACTTGCTGATTTGAATGAGGCGGCGGGTTATTACCCTGCGGCGTTTGAAGCTTATAAACAGAGACTTACGATTTATCCCAACGATTTTGACACAAACAAAAAACTGGCAAACCTTTATATCAAGATAAAAAACCTTCCTAAAGCATTGGAAATTCTTGAATATATGCTGACCTTTACGACCGATAACAGACAAAAAATCGGGCTTTTGGATAATATCATAGAGATTAAGACGGAACTTGAAGATTATGAAGGTGCGCTTGATTCTGCCAACAGGTTGTTAGAAACTCCGGGGGCTGATACCTTTAAAACAAGGAATATTATTGCAATGCTTCTAGTAAAGCAGGGACGTCTGGATGAAGGTATACAAATTCTGGAAGATCTTGTTATGCTTTCTCAAAACGCCTATGATGTCACGATGGAACTTGCTATGGCGTACAGACAGCATAAGAATTTTAAAGCTGCACTAGAGAGATATAAAACCCTTCTTGATGATGCAGATCAAAAAGAAGCTAAAGAAATTCGTGCCAAGATATGTGAACTCTATATTGACTGGGCAATGTATAAAGAACGCGGCAAAAAATTTGATGATAATGAAGCCTTGAAATATCTTACAAACGCTATGCAGTATGATGCACTCAATCCTAAAGTTTATTATAATTTTGCCATGGTCAGTATGAAGAACCAGAACTATAATGATGCTGTTATGTATTTATTAAAAGCTATCGAATTTGAAAAGAATGAAGAAGAGTCCTGCGAATATTATATTAAATTATCTGAATGTCATCACCAGCTTGGAAATGTTTTTGAAGAAAAGAAAGCCCTTGCGGATTTATTAAGTATTGATGATGAAAATGCAGTAGGACACATGAAGATGGGAATCCTTTATCATTCACAGCAAGATATTAAGAATGCTGAGGATTCATTATTAAAAGCTATTTCACTGGATGACTCATTAATTGATGCAAAATATTATCTTGCTTTGATTTATGAAACTCATGATAAAGAAAAGGCGAACAAACTTTATCAGGAAATTCTTGAACAAGACCCGACATATAAAAATGCAAGACTTGCTCTTACTGAAATTAGCGTTCAGGATAATTAGCTACATCAATTCAAAGAGCTTTTTTACAAATTTGGGTAGATTTTTTGCTTTTTCTCCGGCTTTTGTGTTGTGATTTATTTCTTTTAAAATTACATTTTTCCCGTCAGCATTGATGATCGGAGTATTGATAATGGTTTCTGTATTTGATATTATTGTCCTATTTTTGCTTTTTATAACACTTATTCGGGAGTTTTTATTTGATGCTGTGATTTCTTCATTGTTTTTTGTCTGCATAAATAAATTAAGAGAACCGTCATGTTTCTTTTCTCTGTAGAATTTTGTACCGTTAGGAGTAATCCCGAGACTTTCTTCCGGGGTTTGTTTTATTATGGCTTTATAGCCGTTAAATTTACTGCCGTCCGGACGCTCGCCTTTATAAGCTTTTTTTAAGCACAAAAGGTGTTTGGGGCGCGGGGTGTAAACTTTAGGTATTTTCATTTTTTGTCTCCTCAATAATGTTAGACAATTGTAATACAAATACCTTTAATTTACAATTCTTCTTCTGTTTCTTTTATTGGCGCACCGATTACCCGCTCAAGTTCTGCCGCATTTACGTTATAGTCAAGGAGGTTTGAATAATAACTTAATTGTGCGTTCAAATACGTATTTTCGGCATCTTTAAACTCAATAGCGTTGCCGAGTCCTACCTGATAACGCCTAAAGGCTTGATATTGTTGTTCTTTTGCCTGCTGCAGCGCAAGTTTTGAAACGGTAAGACTGTCAAAAGAATTCATCAGGTTTATGTATGCACTTTTAACTTCTAAATATACACTCTGTTTTTCAAGTTCATAATCTGCTACAAGCTTTTTATAATTTGCTTTAGCCTGATCAACCTGTTTCTTTAACAGATAAATATTTAGTGCTGTATAATTAAGCTGTACTCCGAATTGATACCCGTTATCGCTGTCTATCCTCTGACCGCCTCTGTTATATGAAGCAAAGCCGCTTATATCCGGTGCAAAGGCTCTTTTTGCCGCACGGACATTAAGCTCTGCTGCATCCATCCGTTTTTTTGCAGAAAGGAGCGATGGTCTTGCTGCTTCAGCTGTTGTTAGTAACTTGTCAAACTGTACATCGTACACTTTTGTATTGAGTTTGCTTTTTAAAATAACATTTTCCAGTTCAGGAATACCGACAGCGTTCGCAAGTTGTGCGGCTGCAAGTTCGTGGGTATTTTTTGCTTTAATAAGGTTTACTTTTGCGTTACCGAGGTTATATTCTGCCGTTGTTACATCTATTTTTGCTTTTTTACCAATTTCATAATATGCTTTTGCCTGTTTTAATTGGAGTTCAAAATCTTTAACCGTATCTTCATATACAAGCTGCTGTTCTTCTGCAAAAAGTACATTATAATATGCAACTTTTACATTATAAATAACGGTTTCAATACTTGTTTCTGCATCATACCTTGTGGATTCGTAAGTCCTTTTTGCCATATCAGCGCTTGCTTTTGTTTTCCCGAAGTCAAACAGGAGCATATCGGCTGAAAGGGTCGGAACATAGAATAGGTCATACTTTCTGTTCATCATGCTTGAATAAGCGCCGCCGCCCATTGTCATCAGCATATCATTTCTTGAATAGCTTGTCCCTGCGCTGAGTGTCGGGAAGTAATTAGCCCACGCCTGTCCTATTTGTGTTTTATAGATTTCAGCGTTGCTGATTGCGGACATAATTGACGGGTGGTGGGTTATTGCAAGTTTTATACAATCTTCAAGTGTTACTTCGCCGTTAAAGTCTTCATATTCAATCTGACTGTTGATTACAGGAAACTTGGTTTCATACATCCCTTCAGCTTCTCTTGAAGTTTCTTCTTTGGTTTTCTGGTTTTCTTCTTTCTGCTTGCGCTCTTTTCGCTTATTAACCTTTGTTTTCTTTTCGGGTTTTACAATATGAACGGGTTTTTCATTTTTGTCGTCTTTATTTTTGTTGCCCAAAAACGCAAATGCAGTACTGCTGTTTAGTACCAGAACGGAAAATATTAAAAATAAACTTATTACCTTCTTCATAGTAAAAACTACATCTCCAAATCATCTTCAGTAATTTCTTTTGTCGGGAATTTGTCAACAATATCTTGAACAATAACATAAAACGCAGGAGTAAGAACTGCACCGAGCGTACAAGCCGCAATCATACCGCCGATAACAGTAGAACCTACTGATATTCTTGAATTTGCACCGGCTCCTGCAGCAAATAGCATTGGCATAACCCCGATAATGAAGGCAAGTTCAGTCATCATAATTGCTCTGAACCTTAGTTTTGCGGCTTTAACCGCTGCCTCTTTAACCGGCAGCCCGTGTTTTTCATGTTCTTCTTTGGCAAACTCTACAATCAGGATTGATTGTTTTGCTGCAAGCCCTACGAGTGTAATCATACCGACCTGTGAATAAATATCGAATGCCTGATTAATCATCATCTGGAATAACAGTGCGCCGAGTACAGCAATCGGCGAAATAAGCAGAACGGCAATCGGTATTGTATAACTTTCATATAATGCAACAAGGAAAAGGTATACAAATAATAATGCTAATCCTACAATCATAGCCGTTTGTCCTGATGCTTCACGTTCCTGTGCAGAGGTTCCTGACCAGTCAAATCCTATATCATCGGGCAGTACACTATTTGCAACTTCTTCCATTGCATTCATTGCATCTCCTGAACTTTTGCCCGCTGCCTGCTGTCCTTGAATTTGAACGGATTTGTACTGGTTGTATCTTGAAATAGACGCGGTACCTACCGTTTGTTTTAACTTAATTATTGATAAAATCGGCACCATTACACCATTTGTATTTTTAACATAGATGCCTGACAGGTCTGTTGCTTTATTCCTGAATTTGCTTTCTGCCTGTAATTGGACTTTAAATACACGGTCATATTTGTTAAAGTCGTTTACATAATACGTTCCGAGCATTGATGACATGGTTGAATAAAGTTCTTGCAGATCCACTTTTTGTGCAAGTGCTTTTTCGTAATCTATTTCAACTATATACTGCGGCACGTTTGCCTGAAACGATGTATAAACACTTGATAGTGACGGGTTCTGGTTTGCTGCGGCAATAAGTTTATTTGCCCAGGTTTCAAGTTCTTGCGGCGTGTATTCGCCTTTGGAAAGCATTTGAAACTCAAATCCGCCCATCATACTCATTCCGCTGATTGCCGGCGGTGAAAAGGCTACAATAGACGCTTCTTTGGTATTAGAGGCAACCGCTCTTACTTTATTCAGGATTGCAACATGGGAAAGGTCTGTTGCCTGCCCTTTTATTTTACGTTTTATCCAGTCAAATACTCCGACTTTTCTGGCTGCGTAATCATCTAACTGAATAATAACGGTGGACTGGTTTGTTGAACCGTCGCCGCCGAATACCGTAAGTTTTGCTTCATCAATACCATCAATATCGCGGATTTCGTTAACAAATTTTGTTGAAACATCCTCTGTTCTTGACAATGACGCGCCGTCGGGCAGCGTAATACTTGCAAGTAATACGCCCTGGTCTTCGTCTGGGATAAAGCCAGTGGAAATCATTTTGAAGGATAGAAGGGTTAACGCTACAATCGTGACATAAAAAATTGCTACAAGTTTTTTATCATAAACAAATTTTTCAACGTATTCCATGTAGAAGTCTTCGACTTTTGCAAAGAAGTCGTTGAATTTTCTAACAACGATTTGCGCTTCATTATTTATTTTATCTTTTATTGCATTAAATAAGCTGTGCTTTTCTTCTTTACTATCATTGTGTCTGTTATCTTTAAGGAAGTGAGAGCACATAGCAGGCGAGAGAGAAAGTGCACAGATTGCGGATATTGCGATAGAGACGGCAATACACACGGCAAATTGTTTATACATAACGCCGGTCATTCCGCCCATAAATATAATCGGTACAAATACCGCCATCAAAACCATTGCCATTGCAACCAGTGATGAACCTACTTCTTCCATCGTAAGCTGGGTTGCAATTACTGCGGACTTGCCTTCTTCTATGTGCCGTTTAACGTTTTCTATTACAACAATAGCATCGTCTACAACAACCCCTACCGCAAGTACAAGAGCAAACAGGGTAAGAAGGTTTATTGACATCCCCATAACGTTAAGGGCAAAAAACGTACCTATTAAGGATACCGGAATAGTAACGCACGGAACGAGTGTTGCCATAGGGTCTCCCAGGAACATGAAGATGATAATAACAACAATTAATGCTGTAAGAAGGATAGTAAATTCAACTTCTTTCATTGATTCATGTATAAATGTTGCATCATCTTTAACGTACAGGATTTTTATACCGTTGTTGAGTGTTGCGTTTAGTTCGTCAACTTTTGCGCCTACTGCTTTAGACAAATTAATAATGTTTGCATCAGGAAGCTGTGATATTACAACAACCGCTGCAGGTTTTCCGTTTACAAGACCCAGATTAGAGTACGATGCCGCACCTAGTTCAACCCGTGCAACATCTTTTAGGCGGACATTAGAGCCATCCATGTTGGAGCGTATAATTATATTTTCAAACTGTTCGACATCATCCAGACGTCCCTGTGTTTTCAGTGTTAATTGCAGGGCGCTTTTTCCCTCCGTTGGACGTGCTCCGAGTGCGCCGGCTGTAACCTGTGTATTCTGGTTTGATATGGCTGTTTTGATTTCACTTGTGGAAACGTTTAATCCTGCCATTTTCTGCGGGTCAAGCCAGATTCTCATTGAGTAATCCCCTGCGCCGAATACGCTTACATCGGCAACCCCTTCAACCCGTTTTAATTCGTCTTTAATATATATAGAACCATAGTTTGTAAGGTCTAACTGTGACCAGTTGCCGGATTCGGGATAAAGTGTAAGGATAATAGCACCTGAGCCTGAAGAGCGGCTTATTGCTGTAACCCCTGTACGCTGAACATCTTCGGGCAGCTGTGATAAAACCTGCTGTATTCTGTTCTGGACATTCATCAGGTTAATATCTTTGTCCGAGCCTACTTTAAAGTACAGTGTAAGAGAATAACTGCCGTCATAAGAGGTGGATGACATATATGTTAAATCTTCTACACCGTTTAATTTATTTTCAAGGATTGTAGCAACCGAGGATTCTATAACTTCTGCACTTGCGCCTTGATATGATGCCGAAACCCTAACTTGAGGCGGTGTTACATCAGGATAGCTTTCCTGCTTTAAGCCGAGTATTGAAATTATCCCCAGGATTACAATACATACAGAAATTACAAGTGCAAAACGCGGTTTTTGTATAAAAAAGAATAACTTATTTTTATCAAATATTTTTTTCATTAGTTGCTACCTGTCGGTTGTGCTTCAGTATCAGTGTTGGATGTATCTGTTGTTTGTTTAACGGTTTTTAGCTTTTGTCCTTCCATTGATATATTTTGTATTCCTGAGACTACAATCGTATCATCAAGAGTTACACCATCTTCAACAATCCAGTTTGTGTTTATATCGTCAGAAACTTCAATATTTTTCTTCACGGCTTTGCCGTCCTTTACTGCCCAGACATAGTAACCGCTCATTGCATCACCCTTAGTGCACGCTTGAGGAACTGTTATATATTGAACCTTTTGCGGTGCGATAAGTTTAACCTTCATATAGTCCCCCGGAACGAGCCAGAGTTTTGGATTGTCAAAAACCGCTCGCATACTTACCGAACCGGAATCTTTATCAATCTTGTTATCAACAAAATCAACCGTGCCCGTTTTGTCATACCACGGACCTTCACTAAATTGAACCTGTACCTGTACATCTTTAAACTGGTTGCTTGCCTTTAAAAGCTTTATAAAATCCTTACTTTTAAGGCTGAACGAAACATACACCGGATCAAGGCTTGCAACGTTAGCTAGAGAGCCGGATGTTGCAGTAACATAGTTGCCTTCAGTGATATTAACTTTCCCGATTCTGCCGTCAATAGGGGATTTTATATCTGTGTAGCTTAAGTTTACTCTTGCAAGTTCATACTGTTGTCTTGCAGCTTCAAGCAGTGCCCTGTTCTGGTTTCTAACTGCAAGACTCTGGTCAACATCCGAGCGGCTTATTAAATCTTCTTTTATAAGAGCATTTGCCCTGTCTAATTCCTGCTGTGCATTTGTTAACAGGGCTTCGTATTGTTGTACCGATGCACGGGCATTATTTACTTCAAGCTCATACTCTCTGGGGTCAATCTTAAATAATAACTGTCCTTTTTTTACAAAAGCACCTTCTTTAAAATATTTTTGTGAAAGAAAACCTGAAACTCTTGCAACTAAATCCACGGAATACTTTGCTTCAACGCGTCCGGTGGCTTCTGCGGAAACATTAACCTCTTCTATGTGCGGGTTATCTACAATTACCTCTTTTGGTGCAAGTAGCGCTTGTTTTTGTATAACCCCGAGTATTGCGCCTGATACTTTATTATATACAATCGGTACTATTATAACTAACAGTACTATAACTGCCATTTGTTTTCTATTTAGTTTTATACCCATAACTCTCCCGGTCTGAATTTATAACTTAATCTTTCCTAATACTAAAGAGTTTATTCTGTCTTGTCAATATGTGTATTTTATACATCAATTCACTTTTGTAAACATTTTTTAAAACAGGTTTTATAAAGTTGCTTTTAATCTTAAATATAGTATTTGTAAGACTTTTAAAGAGTAAATAAATGTAAAATTATATTTTATCTATCTTGTTTATATTGAAAAGGATATAAAAGATGTTATAATAATAGTGTCCCCATTTAATAATAGGAAGTAAACATGGATCTTAGTCAAATCAGCAGTGATATGAGTTCACAGATGGTAGAACTGGCTTATGCCGTACAGGGTATTAAAGCGCAGCAGCAGACTATGCAAATTGCAGGCAATATAATTGAAGATGTTGCCGAAATTTCCGCAGAGGCGCTTTCCAGATATTCTGCAGAAGCCAATCAATAATAACTGTCAGGTCGTCGGTTAATACTGCGTGCAGAATTTTGACACGCATACTGTCGTGCGTTTGCACTGACTATCATAACTCCTGTAAAAATAACTTGAAAAAAAATATTATTGTTCTACAATAAACTTAGCCTGTAGCGGTATCGTCTAGGGGTCAGGATAGCAGATTCTCATTCTGTTGACACGGGTTCAAATCCCGTTGCCGCCGGGTTTAATAAATTTTTGCATCAGGTTAAAAATTATTTCAGTTTTCCTGTCGGAATTGGGGTTGTTATTCCTATTTGCGGCGGGAATATAATAGCGCTGTTTTTGTGTTATAATAGCTTACGGGGGATTTTTTATGTACAAAAACAGGCTGCATGATATTGACGAATTAAAAAACAAAATTGATGGTTTCAGACCTCTTGGCAATGATATTTTAAAACAAATTCAGGAATATTATAAAATAGGACTTACTTATACTTCTAACGCGCTGGAAGGTAATACGCTGGATCTGGCGGAAACAAAAGTTGTTATTGAAGACGGGCTTACAATAAACGGTAAACCTGTGAAAGACCATCTGGAGACAATAGGTCACGCGGCTGCATATAATAAATTACTTGAGCTTGCAAATGCTGCATATATTACGGAAGATGATATAAAAACTCTGCATAAACTTTTTTACGAAAAAATAGATTCTGAGAACGCAGGGAAATACCGGCAGAAACCTGTTATTGTAACCGGCGCGGATATTGATTTCCCGCGACCAGAGGAGCTTGAGGAAAAAATGCGGGAGTTTATTGCCGTTTTACCCCAAATTAAACAAGAGTCTCATCCTGTTAAATATGCGGCTATGGTGCACGCGTTATTTGTTAATATTCATCCTTTTATTGACGGTAACGGGAGGGTGGCAAGGTTGTTGATGAATTTGGCTTTATTGCAGTCGGGATATAACATCACGGTTATACCTCCTGTTGTTCGTGCTGATTATATACGGGCGCTGCAGGCTTCCAACCACAATGATTTTGAACCGTTTATTAATTTTATTTCGGAAATGGTACTTGATGCGCAAAAAGAATACTTAAAAATAATTGAAAAAATGCAGTAGTAAAAAAGGATTGAATTTTTTATTCAATCCTTTTTGTTTTTAGTTTTTATTATAATTTGTGTACCCGATGGGCTTTCTCGTTTTTTGCTGCCCGAAAAGTTCCTGTACAGCTTTGTCGAAATCTTCTTTTGTGATTTTTACGGCGTCCAAATCCTCCGGTACAAAAGTCCCTTCGTCCATCTTTTTGTGGATGCCGCATCTTTCATAGGCGTTTGTCTGTGCGCCGGTTAAAAGCGCCGGAACATCTGAGCCGGTTGCTTTCTTTTGATACAATTCTTTTGCAAGTTTTGCAATGTCTAAGTCCAAATCAATCGCAGTGTTTTTCATGTGAATTCCGAGAATTGTCTGCAAACCTTTTTCGTCAGGGAGTTCTACCGGAATGTGCAGGGTGAACCTTCCCGAACGCAGGATTGCGCTGTCTATAATATCTTTTCTGTTTGTTGCTGCAATTACTACAACCTGATCCCCTTCTTTTTCCAAATCGCTCATGAGGGTTAAAATCTGGTTTACAACTTTATCCCCGTAGACATCCTGACCGCCGCGCGCTTTTGCAACCGCGTCAAATTCGTCGATAAAGATTATTGAAGGCTGTTCTTCTCTGGCAAGCTGGAAAAGCTTTCTCCAGTTTTCTTCAGACTCACCGACCCATTTTGATTCCATCTCAAGTCCGTTTAGTTTAACAAAGTTTACCCCTGCCTCGTTAGAGAGTGCAAGCGCAAGTCTTGTTTTACCGGTTCCCGGAGGTCCGTACATCAGTGCCCCGTGGTTTGCTATTGTGTTATTGTACGCTTGCGGGTACTTGAGCGGATAAAGAATTCCCTTTTTCAGTATATCTATTGCTTTCTCCTGTCCTCCGACATCCTTAAACATAACCGGCTGCGGTTTATTTGTTTCTTCTTTTGCCATAGACATTATTGATTTAAGGTTTTGTTTTTCAATAACCGGTTTTACTTCTTTGTTAAAGTCAAGAATCGTTGAAAAGGTATGTCTCACCAGACTTAAATTTGCTTTAGGCGCATCTTTTATTTCCATTATAAAATCATTTAGTTTTATAGTGTCGCCGGCAAGAATGTAGCCGGTTTCATTCGTTTTTAAGTAATCCTTATTAACAAACATCATATCCTTATTGACGTTCCAGAGTTCGGTGTCTCCCTGAGCATGTTTGATAAACGCTAAAGTTCCGCCGACATTGTCATCAGGAATGAAGAACGCTCTTCTAAACAACTGGTTTGCGGATTTATAAGAGTTTTTTAAAGCGCTTTGCGCCTCTTTTAGTGTCTTACTTACAAGTATTATTTCTTCATGTTTAAATACCTGAAAAAGGGAGGCCACTCTATCTGCTAACGGAATTTGTTTACCCAGTTCCAGTACTTTAGAGGGTACGGAGGCTTTAAAAGCCGGATTAGATTTGACCAGCACACTGTTGTAATTTTTATCAACCAGAAGAGAAGAAGAATTGTTCACAGAGTGCATGTTTTCTGATTTTGATACGGATTTTGCCGCCTTGTAATCTGCAGCGGAATTTTTGCAGCCCGAATAGCTAAAATTACTGATAGAACTCACTTTCATAACATTTCTCCTTTACTCTGTCTGATACGTACAAAAAAATATAAATTGCTTACACTGATAGGTCTGTTGATAGTTGTGAATGGGACAGAGACATAACAAAGTGCTTATTGCACAAAACGACAGTTTGCTTCACTCGTAAAATATTCATATCCCCGAATTTAAAAAATTGCATATTACAAGTGTACAGGTGACACCCAAATGTGTCAAGTGGTTAACTGTTTATTGTTACAAATTGTTTTATTTAAGAAGTACTATCGCGAATTTTTGTCTTATGTTACAATCATATCAGCGAAAAATTTTTTTTGAATTGTTTTGGTAAGAAGGAGAAAGATTGTGTTTAAGCGCAGAGTGATGCTGCGTTTTATATGGGGTGCAGCTGCGAATTATTAGGAATGGGATGGACTAAATGCATTTATTTTTCTTGGAAGAGTCGGGGTCTGTTGACCCGAAGAATAAAAATTATTCTAAATACTTTGTAATCGGCGGTGTTATTATTCCTGAAGAGGTTTGGGTAGAATTACACAGAAAACTGAAAGAACTTAAAAAAGAGCATAAGGTATTTTCTGAGATTAAATGGCGGTATTTTGCTCTTGGAAATAAAGAAAAGAAAAACGGAATGAGGTATATGACCTTTGAAGAGAAAGACCGTTTCAGAAACAGGTTGTACGAACTTCTCGTTTCTTACCCCGAAATAAAAATTATTTCTATAGTTACGGATATAGAAGAGGCTTATAAACTCTCTTATGTATGCAACCAGAGGGATTTATACTGGTTCAGTTACAAGCAGATTATTGAGCGCTTTCAGTACTATCTGCAGGATTTGGCGCGTGATACCAAGAAAGAATATAACGGTATGGTTTTTATAGACAAAAAGTCATCAAATACTAATAAAATACTCAAAGATATACAAAAAGGACTGCTTGTTGTCGATAAATTCAGTCATTCCGATTTTAATAATTTAATTGAAGGGATTTCGCTTATACCGTCGCACTTCAGCCCGGGGGCACAGTTTGCGGAAATCGTTTCCGGGGCGGTGTTCAGAAAATTTGAAAAGGATGACAGCAGATATTTTGATAAGATTAAACAATCATTCAGGCGGAGAGGAAATAATATTTCGGGGTACGGTATAATCAGTTTCCCAAAAAAGCGGAAATAAAAAGACACCGGGTGGTTTCTCCAGCCTGCAATCGACGCAGTCCCGATGTTAATCTTATTATACTCTAATTAACTTATTAAGGTAAATTGTTAAGCGTTTGTTACTTAATATATGCGCCCTATTTGCTTTACAGCGAGTTTTTTTGTGCTAGAATAAATATATTATTTGGGATATAAGGAGGAAGTTTTGAGCCAGCAAAATATGTTTTCTGACGGGAAAATAGTTCCCGTTAATATAAGAGAAGAGATGAAACGTTCGTATATAGATTACGCGATGAGTGTAATTGTTGGACGTGCACTGCCGGATGTGAGAGACGGGTTGAAACCTGTTCACCGGCGGATACTGTTTGCAATGAACGAACTTGGCATGACGCCGGATAAACCGTTTAAAAAGTGTGCGCGTATTGTCGGTGAAGTTCTCGGTAAATACCACCCTCACGGTGATACGGCGGTTTATGAATCGCTTGTTCGCATGGCGCAGGACTTTTCAACCAGATATTTAACGGTAGACGGGCATGGAAACTTTGGTTCAGTTGACGGTGACGGCGCTGCTGCAATGCGTTATACCGAAGCAAGGATGCACAAAATTACAACTTCCATGCTTGCGGATATTGACTGTGAAACGGTTGATTTTGTACCGAATTTTGACGGTTCTCTGGAAGAACCTTCCGTTCTCCCTGTAAGACTGCCGATGCTTTTATTAAACGGCGTTTCCGGTATTGCCGTCGGTATGGCAACAAATATTCCGCCGCATAACTTGAGAGAAATTGTTGACGGTACAATAGCCTTAATTGATAATCCGAATATTACGGTATCGGAATTAATGGAGTATATAAAAGGACCTGACTTCCCGACAGCGGCTACAATTGTCGGCTTAGGCGACATTAAGCAGGCTTATGAAACAGGGCGCGGCTCTATTAAGATGAGAGCGGTTGCAACTATCGAGGAAATACCGGGCGGCGGCGGACGTCAGGCAAGGACGGCGATTATTGTTACGGAAATTCCTTATCAGGTTAACAAGGCACAGCTTATTGAAAAAATTGCGGAACTTGTTAAAGAAGGCAAAATGAATGGTATTTCAGATTTGCGTGATGAGTCTGACCGAGAAGGCATGCGTATTGTTATTGAACTTAAACGTGATGCAAAACCGGATGTTGTTAAAAATAACCTGTTTAAATTTACCCAGTTATCAACGACTTTCGGCGTTAACATGCTTGCATTGTGCGGTAAACAGCCGCGTTTAATGAACTTATATGATGTACTTAACGAGTTTGTTGAACACCGTGTGGAAATCGTTACAAGACGTACAATTTATTTCTTAAAGAAAGCAAAAATCAGAGCACATATTTTAGCCGGTTTGTTGATTGCGTTGGGCTCTCTTGATGAAGTTATAGAACTTATCAAAAAATCCAAAACCACCGACGATGCACGTAACGGCTTGATGAGCCGGTTCGGGCTTGATGCCGATCAGGCAAACGCAATTCTTGAAATGCAATTAAGACGTCTGACCGGATTGGAACAAGACAAGATTAAAAATGAATATGACGAATTAATTAAGAAGATTGCAGAATATG
>CALUTH010000007.1 GCA_944323635.1 Candidatus Gastranaerophilales bacterium | reverse complement strand
TGCGATAAACGGGTACGCTCACGCTTTCACCCTCTGCAAAGCGGTCGTTCTGCTCGCAATCCGCTTTATTGCGATGACAAAAGAAAGAAACTTGGATAAAGGAAGCAGGAGTAACACAACTCCATTTACCCCTCTCTAAACTCAACCCAAGGCAAAATAACTCGCTGCGCTCAGACAGCGTGAGGCGGCAGAGGGCGGAACGGTCAAGGCGGTGAGCCTTGCCGTGCAGACCCGTTTATCGCCGCCGAACAAGACAAATTTTGCCCTGCCATTGTTTCGTTAAGTGACTGTAGAAAAATAGAAAAAATAAATTTGAAATTTATTCGGGACAGCAGTAGACTCCGCCCGATTGACAATAACATTTATTGCCGCCTTTAGTCTTTCCCCGTGCATTAAATCTGTATAAACAGCGCCTTTAAATAATTAAACATCAATACCTTAAAGGAATTTTAGACCGGTTTATCGTTTTCTTTTCGTACCCGAAATTGGCAAGCATACGGCAGGTGCTTGTGTAAAAAATATTCTCATCCAGTGTAGGACCTATATTTATTGAACTTACCGTACGTTTCAAAAATCTGTATTCAATATACGGAATAAACAACCCGTTCTTTTCAAATATCTTTGTTTGTTTATACGTGTTTGTACTGAAATGGCTGATAAATATTATCCGGTATTCTTTTTCGTCTCTGAAATACGGGTTTTTAAAAAACAAACTTATAATACTTAAAATATCAATCAGTTCAAAGAGTGTATCCTGCAATTTTTCATTATTTTTTGCGGTTTTTCTGCAGGTCAGCAGTTTTTCATACTGTTTGTTCCATTTATCAAAAATCAGTTTTAATACGGTAATTTGTACATCCTGATTATAAATAATATTGCCGTAAACAGATTTAAACCCCTGCCGTTCCATGTCGTCAATCAGGTCTTTTTTACAAAACCCGATATTATAACCGGTATATGTCTGCCCCTTGGAATAATTATTCCAGAGAGTAAGGTTATCGCTGTCTGTAGAGAACGAAATTGTATAATATTCATATTTGTTTAAAAAATTGTCATCCCCGTCAATTATATTTTTGTATTTTTTATAAAAGTACTCTTTAATCTTTGAAAACAGCTCTTCATTCAACCCTTTCATTTCATTGATAAGACTTACAATCAGTTTATACGAGTATGTAACCTCCTCTTTATCATTCAAATAAAGCGCATTGGAAAATCTTATAGTACCGGATTCCAGAATACTCAACAGCTTTTCGGGTTTTGTATAGTGATAAAGGTTTGTGTTTGCCCCGTCATCAAGAATTTTTTTGACCTTAGGAATTTTCTTCAATAAATCATCGTAGTTAATCATTATTAAATCCAGCTTGTATTCTTATTATAACACTTTTTTCAAACCTTAACCAGTATGGCAGCAAAAAGATAACACCGGTACAAATGCCCGCCTCAAAACAGGACAGCACAAACCATGCCGGAGATGCCATAATTTTTTAGGTACTAAACAAGCCCGCCTGAGAATACGTTAGTATACGCACTCTGCATTTGCGAATACAAAAGCTCCATATTCTGGAATTTATTTTCAAGCATAGCTTTATAAGAATCCGCCTGAGCCTGTGCTTTTTCGATTTTAGCATCATACTGACTGATTTCTCTGTCAAGTGATTTGGTTTTTGTTGAGAAATAGCCTGTTGTTGCAAGCATATTTTCAACAATTGTTTCAACCCTTGTCAAAATACCAGGGTTATCCTCTGTACCGACAAGCAGGAGTTTAACCTCATCTTCCGAGGTATTGAGTGCATTCTCAAACTTATCAGCATCAAGATACAGTGAATAAATATCCGACGGCATTGCAGAACTTGCGCTTTCCGTAGAAATTCCGATTGCAGCAAGGTTTCTAAACTGTGTTACTCCGTTTGTTCCGCGGGATGTAAACATAGAAGTTATCTGATTTTTAAGGCTCTTCAACGCCGTATCGCTGTGTAAATCACCGCCAATCGCCAGAACCGTATTGAGTTCAGCAACAAGAGTATTGTATGCGTCAAGAGTTTCCTGAACAGCGTCGATAATTGACTGTGTATCGCGTTCAACCCTAATTGTAACGTATTCACCTTCTGTGAGTCCTTTGATATTTACGGTTAAGCCTTCAATTCTGGAAGCAAGCTGCGTAACGCCTACTTCATAAGTATCTCTTGAGGCAGTATAAGAAGCGGTAGCCGTAACCTTTGAAGGATCCGATGAATTTGCAAGATTCTGTACAAATATATCCATCGCATCCACGCCAAATTTAGCATCCGTAAGCTTTTCCAACGAACTCCTGAACGACGTAAAAAACGACTTTATCCCCGAAACCACATCCTTAAGATCAACAACGGCAGCTCTCTCTGTTTGTAACTCCTCAACTTTGGCGTTCTTAAGCGCCGTGAGTGCGCTCACCCACGAATTGGTATCCAAACCAGTTACTAAACCGCTAAATTCGATTACGCTCAACTTAGTGTCTCCATAAGTATATAACAGGCACGCCCAAGCGTCCTTAAACTCTCAAGTGCCTACTTTTTTTTTATTGTTTAAACTGCCTTATTAATCATGTTCCACATTTTGCAAATATATAACAACGTTTTCAGAAAATTGTAATTTTTTTAAAATAAGCACCAAACACATACCAATACTAGCATCCGGCACTCTCTCTGTCGATTGGATATAATTTGTATAGTGGATGTATATATACTACTAAATTTTTTTGATTTTGACAAGCGGGGATTTTATATATTAAAACTCTTGCGCTGTCCTTCTTCGTGATACACACCGCCGCCGCAAATGGTTTCAACCACCTTTAAAACAAATTCTCTGGAGGCATCAGTATTATTCAGGAAAAACTCGCGGTTAGAAAGGTGCTTAATCTTAAAAATACAGCCCTGTGACTTATCCGCCGGAACATAGAGCGACGCAACTTCTTTTTCAAGGAGCCTTTCCATAATATCAGAACGAGTTTTTGCCCCCTCAATAATATCGTTGTAATTACCGTTAAGCGCCATAACCCTGCCGCAGAAAAACGGCGGTTTATTTTCTCTGAACAACGCCTGCGGTTCAAAGTTACAACGGGTTGTAAGGCTGATTGTATGCCAGAGGATGTTTATCACAACAACCGTTTTATCCTTGTCATAGTCGACATAAATATTCTGGGTTGCAATTCCGCGTGCCGCAAATGATTGTTTAAAGGAGTCTGCCATAACTTTAAAATTGTCAATCATTTCAGCGAAAAGCTCCGTAGTATTAATCGTTGCATGCTGATAATCAAGAAACTGTTTGTACATATGAGACGAAACCAGTCCCAATCGTTCCTGAATTACGGAAGATTTGCGAAACGAAGTTTCCATATTATCAAAATTTTCGTAGTTATTGGCAGGCAATTTGTGATAATCTCCTAATAGTATTTTACAACTAATTGTTTTTTTTTGTAAACATGTTGACAAAATTTCGTTACAATATGAGAGGAGAGGGAGAATAACAATAAATTCAATTTAACAGAATAAGCCCCTATTGTAATAAATACTACAAAACTACTACCGCATTATGCCTCAGCGGTGTGCCGTTTTCTTTACGGTAAGAGAAAAACAAGTCGTTATCACAGCTTGTACAGTACGTACAAATATCAATATATTTAACACCAATTTCTTCAAGCTGGCGTGCATTAATCTTTTTTAAATCAACATGCCTGTCTTTAAACAGTCCTGACTTGTCCGAGACCGTCTCCATAAGCGCCGAAAACACATCTTCTCCTACTTCATAACAGCAGAGAGAAATTGCCGGTCCTATCAAAACCTTAATATTCTGAGGTTTTGAGCCAAATTCTTTACACATTTTTTCGACGGTTAAAGCAGCAATTCTTGAGACAGTGCCGCGCCAGCCGGCATGCGAAACCGCCGCAATACGGTTTATCGTATCATAAAAAATCAAAGGTGTACAATCCGCAAAACTCAAATATACCGCCGTATCCTGCTCTGCCAAAATAAGTCCGTCCGTATCGGGATACTCGCTGCAATCATTTACAACCCTAATGTTTGCACTGTGGGTTTGAACGGGAGAAATTATACGTTTGGCGCCAAATGACTGTTTAAAAAACTCATCATTCCCGCGGACAGGGCACTCACGGGTTGTAAAAAAATGCCTTAGTTCAGGCAATAAATCACTTTTCAGAACTTTTTTCCCAAAAAAATTATCAAGATAAAACATAGAAAAATCCTTTTACTCTAACCGTTAAACCTTACCTGCAAACGTTCTAAGAAAAGTTTTGCTGCCGGTGAGAAAACTTGATATTTTTTCCAGACAATATCAAGTCCTGATTCAAGTTTAGGATGCAGCGGCTTAAAACAAATTCCGTTCGCTTCCGAAGTATTCGCCAGTTTATCAAGAGTAATTGCATACCCCATACCGGCTTTAACCATAAGAACAGCATTGTAAATAAGGTTGTAGGTAGCAGAAATATTAAGAGAATCAAATTTATCGCCGAACCAGTCAAGGAAACCGCTGTCAGCAGAGTATTTCTTCGACATCTGTCTTGATGCAATAAGCGGTACACTTATTAAATCATCAAGTTCGACAAACTCTTTAGCCGCAAGTTGACTGTCATTTCTCATAACAACACCCCAGACATCTTTATCGGGCAGTGTTATATAATCATACTTTGACAAATCAATGGGCTGTATAAGGACGCCAAAATCAAGCAGACCTTTATCAAGCTTTTCGGTCACATCCTCCGCGTTGCCGCTGTAAATATGGAATTTAATATCCGGATATTCAGTCTGCAGCTCTTTCATAACACTTGCAACATCTTTCATTGAATCCGTTTCACCGCAGCCGATATAAATATCTCCGCCTATAATATCCGTTATAGAATTAAACTCTGCTTCGGTTTTGTCCACAAGGTCAACAATTTCTTCCGCGCGTTTCCGGAGCATCATACCTTCAGGCGTTAGTGAAACCCTGTATTTCCCGCGAATAAGCAGTTTTTGTCCGAGTTCTTTCTCTAACCCCTGCAATTGTCTGGTAAGCGTCGGCTGGGTCAAGTGCAGCGACGCAGCAGCTCCCGTAATACTGCCTTCGCGTGCAACCGCAAGAAAATACTTTAATACCCTGACTTCCATAATTTCATACTACATTTTTCCAATTCTCCCTGTCAAGTACCTGATATTATTTAATCCGTCATATTTATTCCGCCTGCATGAGTATTACAAATCCGCAGCTAACATGTGAATATATTAAGAAATATGAACTCTTTTAATTAAAGCAAGCAGAGCAATTGCGGGTTTTGTATCAAAAATTTACAATTTTATAATAGAAAAAAGTTAAACTATGTGATATAATCGGGTGTTATCACAAACATAGGAGTGCCGGTATGAAAATTAGTAATCATTACGGTAACGATGTTAGTTTTTCTGCAATTATGAGTCTTAAGAATTTCCGAGGGAGCACAGAACGTTTAAAAAACATTGCTAAACTCTTTGAGCAAAAAACAAAGAATTATACGCATGACATCGTTGAAATCAGCGGGAACCCCGCGCAAGGCAGCAGTATAGAACTGTACCATCACACTAAAGGCTGTGATGAGCATTTTTGCAGCATTCCAGCAAGACAAATCACACCGCTGTTTCAAAAAACAGACAATGCTATTGCTGACAAACTTGCAAAATTATTCAGAATGTTCAAGCGACAGGACAAGGATTACGAAATTGCGAACAAATTTATGGAGCGAATGCAACGCCGTGACCTTTATGATGACGCCTCAAACTTTGAACCGAATTTCTGGGAGATTTTATTCACAAAAAGCACAAAAGATCTGCAAATATCGATGTCAAAAGATCCCGTGCTTAAAAACTTTGTTATGCAGTAAGTTGAATAGCAGAAATACTAAAACCCCGCTTAAAGCGGGGTTTTAGTATTTAACATTTTCCATACTCGCAGGCTTCTGTCCGGCGTTCCGTATCGCAATGATGAACGGTAAATGCAGTAATCACAGCACTCACACCAACAAGAGAATAAATAATTCTTGACATAATGGTCATATCACCAAAGATTGCGGCAATAAGGTCAAAGCCAAACATACCTATCAGCCCCCAGTTAAGTGCACCGATAAGTACCAGCGCATAGGCTATGTATCTTACATATTTCACAGGATGCCTCCTTTCTGTTTCCTTTTTATTATTACCTGCTTTTCGTTTATTAAATTAGATAACAGGAGTACTACTTTGTACCTAAATTTGACTTGCTTATGTATATTTCCGGCAAACTGATTTTACAAAAAATATATTATGTCAAATTAAGCCTAAGTCATAAACTTATACTGTATGAAAAAATAAAACGAGATTAGTAAAAAATTAAGACCTCTTAGCAATTTATAGTTTGATAAATTATATACGAGACAAATATTTTCACACTTTGCAAAAGCAATTACACAATTTTTATGTTTGCCGCACTACAAATTTCAGACACGCCAAGAAAATCAATAGCAACACCGTTTTTATTTTTCTGCTGCCGCAGTTTTTGTTAAGCCCGTTTTCAGGTACAATATGCGACAGATTTTCAAGAAAAGCATACTATCGCTAAACTGTATATTCAGGGCAATTATTGCCGGTATTTTAATATGCCTGCTGCCACAATTATAACAAACTTAATTTACTTACTTGCCTTCATTCTCGATACAGGCGCAGCATTTTTCTACCCCGCAAAAGTAGACCTATTAATTAAAAAGTATAAAATCTAATTTTTGCATCAAAAAATAATATCTTCCAATTTCTTAAAACAGGAAGAATGGATAAATATGAGATGGGAACTTATTTACCAGCAGTTAACAATATTTCGGGAAAAACCCATTTTGCCTCCAGTCTCAAATCGCCCACATAATTTGCAAAAAGCAATTCTTCCCACTGGCTCAATCAGAGCAACAAAAAAGAGCCACTGAAAAGGCTCTTAATTTAAATGGCGGGAACGACGAGGCTCGTGTCTTGCTCGGTCGCGTTTAACGGCAATTACGCGTTTTGCTAATGTGTTTTCAACACAAACGCAAAAACGCTCCAGCCTCAGCTCCCTCGCGCAACTCGCAAAAAGCGATTCTCACCACTATCAATTCCGCCATTAAAAAAAGCCACACAAGGTGGCTTCTTTTAATGGCGGGAACGACGAGGCTCGAACTCGCGACCTCATGCGTGACAGGCATGCGCTCTAACCAAACTGAGCTACGCTCCCAGTAATTCAAGTGTAACCCAACCATATTTTTTTTGCAACATGTTTTTTTTAAAACTGTAAATCTTACACCCCGTGCAAGCCGCACAAATTCACGCACAAAACATTTCCCCCCCCAAACATAAGCATATCTTACTCGGGCATTTGCGCTAAATCCGTCATAATATCAGCCCAATCCCTTATCACACGTTACCCCGTACAAAATTCCCTTGTCAGGCTTAGCCCGGTGTTTAATTTTATAAATCTAAAATCCGCTTATCCTTATACTAAAGGAGTATTAACCATGAAAAAATTTATGATTTTTGTTGCTGCAGTTTTACTATTATCCTCACAGTGCCTTGCAGGCGTACAAATCCATAAAACATCACCCATTGGCGGACTAAATAATCGTTTTTACAATCGTAATCCTATTAACAGAAGAAGTTTCAGAACAAGACCATACAGAGTAAACAATAACAACGATTTATCACGAATGGAAAAAGCTCTCTTTCGCAGAAACTATAATAACGACAACATCAGTTCACGCCTTGACAGGCTTGAAGAAAACATGTACGGCAGGCGTATTCCCGGCACCGTTGCAGACCGCTACAGAAACTTATCCAACAGCTTTTATTACAACAACCCCGGAACATACTATGACACATATAACACTTACAATACGTACTCTCCCTATCCACCGGCAGCCATGCCCCAAATGCGTTTATTAGATAGAATCAGCAATTATTTTATGGGAACCTCAACAGGGCTTTCCCCCTCCATGGACAGCGGGTTTTTCACGGAACAGTACTCAACCTCACCATGGGGCAGAGGTTACTACAGTTCTAACAAAAACTACGGCACCGGTGCATCGGTAAGAATCCTCGATTAAAAAGTACAATCCTATCGCTAATGCTGCTATTACTTAAACTCCACGATATATACACCCTAATATGTAGAAGGTTATATAAACCCCTGAAAGGGGGTAAATATTTATTTTATCAGGGGGTATCACCGCAATCTCTTTTTATTAAAATCTTTTGTCCTTCCGAACAGGAAACAGTAACGCCTCCGGCGGGTCCTCCGGACGGGGTCTCTTTTGGCGGCAAAAGAGACGCAAAACCGTCACCCTGTTGCTGCGTTCGCTCATCAATTGTATAGTTCAACATCAAGCGGGCAAACTCGACACTGTGTGTCTCAGACAGTGCCCGCTCTGTAGTTGTTTCACTGACATTGATGGCTCACTCCGCAGAGGGTGCATTAAAGTAGGATGTGGTAAATCTATGATTTACCGCATCAATAAATGTTTTGGCAATCAAAGATTACTAAATCTTATTTTACTACCTTATTTTTCCCCCCCTTTTTTTTTGTAAATTTTTGTAACAATACACCCCGAAACATTAAAGTTTTTCTAAAATGTGCCGATATATACACCATAATACATAAAACGGTGCATAAAACACCAACCTCTAAGGAGCGTTTGATGAGCGACGGACAAATAGACGGTAAATTTGTAATAACTAACGGCGGGGTTACACAGGGAATAGCAAAAGAACTCGGGTTATCCTCCTCTGATTGCAAAAAACTCGGGAGTATCTGGCTTGAAATAATAAACGAATTTGATAACCCTGACAATATGAAAGTCCAAAATAACAATAATGTTAACCCCAATTCCGGCAACAATTATCTGGTACACCAGAATGCGGCTGTTCAGTTTAGTAAAGAATGCTGGAACAAAATCGTCGGGCTGGTAAATAACGCTTTAGGCAAAAATATTCAGACTGAAGACCCCCTAACCGAACAGCCCGCAGCGGTCAACAATACAGCAGCAACACAGGCGGGGGGTAAAATTGAAGGACTAACGCAGGAGCAGGCAGCGCGGCTTAAAGAGCATAAACAAATAGTTGAAAAATCCGTGCAGCTTTTAAAACAAAACTGGGAAGCTTCGGGGCTTGGCAATCATTTTAAAACGGCAGAGGATAAGGCACTCTTTCTGCAATGCCTTGATGAAGTAGTTTATGACGCACAAAAAACCGGCGCAGGACACGCAGAAAAAGGGATTATTCATATTGAAACGGACAATCCTGAATGCAACGACCTTGCCCGAATGACCAAATTACTTATTCACGAAGCAAACCACGCATTTTTACAACGCAAAGCCACGCAAAACAACACCTTAAATTTTCCGACAAAAGCAGAAGAAATTGAGTGCGAAACCCTTGCCCTTACATCAACCTGCAGGTTAATATACTCCAATCCGGAGGAATACGAAGATTATCAAATTTACGGAAGATATGTAAGCGAATATGTTGATGCTTCAATAGTTCAAAATACACCCGAATTTGAAAACTGGTTGAACGGGTATCAACAACTTGCAGACAATTTAAGCGGGGATGTAACAATCCGTCACAGCCCCTACAAAAGCAGCAATAACGGAACCGTAGAACTAAAAAGCGGTGATATTATTACCATTCAGGGAGAAAAACCAAAGGTAATCGGGGCAAGCTGTTTTATTGAAGGGCGCGGTGATACAGCTATTGCACAAATGATAATGCATCACAAGGATTTTAGCACACCGAACGCTTTCGGTGATTTAATCTTTGATGCCCTTCCCGCAACTGATGAAGAGTTTAAACAGGAATACGGCGAGGGTTTTGATATAAATAATTTTGAAAAAATACCGTTTACCGTTTCAAGGAAAAACCCGCAGACAGGCGAAACTGAAGTGGTTTATACAGGCGTAACGCTCCGCGGCAAACAGTAACCTAAAACAACAGGGCATAAACCTGTAAAGCATCTCATTACCCTAGCGGCTGTAAAAACTCTCGGGGCGGTTAGTATTTGAGAGTACAATTTCACGGTACTCGTTTTTATCAATATCAACGCCCATTGTTTTTATATCAAGCTTAACGCGTTTTTTACGCGCTTTTTTCTTCTTATCCTCTAACATGACATCACTTCGTTCTTGTCATTGAGTAATACTATTCTGGGTTTATGAGTTTTAAGTTCTTCTTCCGAATAATAAGCGTACGCAATAATTATAATCTTATCGCCCTTTTGAACTTTTCTTGCAGCAGCGCCGTTTACACAAAAACATTTCGACCCGCGTTTCCCTTTTATTACATAAGTCTGAAAACGCTCGCCATTATTAATATCCAGTATATCTACCTTTTGCCACTCGCTTATTCCGGCTTTTTCTATAAGTTCTTCATCAATCGTTATTGAGCCTACATATTCAAGATTGGAATCAGTGATGGTTGCTCTATGTATTTTTGAACATAAAAATTCTTTTAACATAATTTTCCTCACTCACATTATTATATCAGGAAAGATTTTTTCAACCGATATTAATGTTAATTTTTATTAAGCTGCACATTGGATTTTGTGTTTTACGTCAAAGCGAAAATTTTTATCGTATAATTAAAATAAAAAAGAGGATTATTATGGCAAAAATCAGGATTGGTATTTTAGGTTTCGGCACGGTAGGCGGCGGGGTTTACAAGACACTCAGGAATTTTGATAATGTAGAGATAAAAAAAATTCTGGTAAGAGATATTACAAAACCGCGCAATATTTCGCCGGAGGATAAAAGTTTGCTCACGGACAAACCGGACGAAATTATTACAAATCCGGAAATTGATGTGGTTGTAGAACTTATGGGCGGTATTGAACCTGCAGGAAACTACATCAAGACCGCTATTGAACACGGCAAGCACATTGTAACGGCAAACAAAGAACTTCTTGCAAAACAGGGAAAAGATTTATTTGAATTTGCGGAAAAATACAACAAAGTAATCCTCTACGAGGCTGCAATCGCAGGCGGTATTCCCGTAATTATGCCGGTTAAGACCATTCTTGCGGGGAACAAAATAACAAAAATTCAGGCAATCCTGAACGGAACAACCAACTATATCCTTACAAAAATGGATAAAGACGGTGCAGACTATTCTGCAGTTCTTAAAGAGGCACAGGAAATGGGCTACGCGGAGGCTGACCCGACAAGCGACGTAGAAGGGTTTGATGCAGCTTACAAAATTACAACCCTTGCGACAATTGCTTTCGGCAAAAGAGTACACATCGAAAATGTTTACCGCGAAGGAATTTCCAAAATCAAACTTGACGATATTAAAGCGGCAAACGACTTAGGACACAAAATTAAACTTATCGCGCTTGCAACTATTGATGAACAGGGAAGGGCAGACGTACGCGTCCATCCGATGCTTGTACCCGAGAATCTGACACTTGCGCACATTGATTATGTAACAAACGCGGTGGAAATCAGCGGACATCCGATAGGAAAAATCGTTCTTTCCGGTCCCGGCGCCGGAGAATTTCCGACCGCAAGTTCTGTTGTCGGTGATATTCTTGCAATAGCAGCAGAATTTGGCAAGACTGACTACATTCTCCCGATGATGCGCTGCAACCACTCACAGGAGGCTATTCCGGTTGACATCAAGGATACCGTGAATAAGTATTACTTATCATTTACAGCACCAAACACACAGGGGATTATCGGAAAACTCGGTACACTTTGCGCCGAGCACAATATCAGTTTACAAAGCATTATGCAAAAAGGCGTGAAGGATGATAACACCGCAAATATCGTTGTTATTACTGAACTTTGCAGAGAAGAAGATATAAGAAACGTAATTGCAGAGTTTAAAGAATGCACGCTGAACAGTCTTATAAGAGTAGCAATATAAAGGATTTTAAGATGTACAAAGGATTAATAGACAAATACAGAGAATACCTGCCGGTAAGCGACACAACAGAAATTGTAACCTTAAACGAAGGAAACACCCCGCTTATTAAAGCCGACAACCTCGCAAAGAAAATCGGGCTTGAGGCTAATGTTTATTTAAAGTTTGAAGGCTGTAACCCGACAGGAAGTTTTAAAGACCGCGGTATGACAATGGCGGTTACAAAGGCAAAAGAATCCGGCTCAAAAGCAATTATCTGTGCAAGCACCGGCAACACAAGCGCATCAGCGGCAGCCTACGGCGCACGCGCGGGGCTTGAAACTTATGTTCTTATCCCTGACGGGTATATTGCGCTCGGCAAACTCTCGCAGGCAATGATGTACGGCGCAAAAATTATTGCTGTAGACGGTAATTTTGATGTCGCACTGGAATTTGTAAGAAAAATCTCGGAAGAACATCCGATAACACTTGTTAACTCCGTCAACCCTTACAGAATTGAAGGACAGAAAACAGGCGCGTTTGAAATCTGCGAGGCGCTCGGGAAAGCTCCTGAATACCACTTTATCCCCGTCGGAAACGCAGGAAACATAACCGCATACTGGAAAGGGTACAAAGAGTTTCATAAACTCGGCAAAATCAGCAAACTCCCGCAAATGATGGGATACGAGGCAGAGGGTTCTGCGGCAATCGTACGCGGTGAACGGATTATGAAACCTGAAACCCTTGCAACTGCAATCAGAATCGGAAACCCTGCAAGCTGGAAACAGGCAGAGGCAGCGCGCGATGAAAGCCATGGCGAAATTAACTGTGTAACCGATGAGAAGATTGTTGAGGCGTATAAACTCATTGCCTCGACGGAAGGTGTGCTCGCAGAACCCGCAAGCGCTGCATCGGTTGCAGGATTAATCAAAGCGCACAAAGAAGGGAAAGTCAAAGCAGGTTCTGACATTGTTTGTGTTTTAACAGGAAACGGACTTAAAGACCCCGATAATGCTATTAAGTTCTCAAATTCCGATGTCAAAAAGACTTCATCAGATATGAAGGATGTACTCAAAGCAATGGGCTTATAACCCCGCGCCGGGAAAAACAGGAGGATGGGGCGGATTTTGCTGCATTAACGGCAGAATTTTGACTCTAACGCGGAGAAAAACTGCGCTCCGCTAAAGAAAACTAAACAACGAGGTTGTAATGGTTAAGAACAAAATCAAAAATGCAAAACGTATTGTAATAAAAGTCGGCACAAATGTTTTAAGAAACGAGGACGGCGAAATAGCGCTCTCAAGGATTTATTCTTTTATAGAAGATATTTCAAAACTCGTAAAATCGGGACGCGAAGTTATACTTGTAACCTCGGGGGCTGTCGGGCTCGGCAGAAAACGTTTGGGGCTGGATGCCAAAGAGGGTGTCGCGTTCAAACAGGCATGCGCTGCAATCGGGCAGGGAAAACTGATGTCTATTTACTCACAGGGGTTTGATGCACTCGGCGTCATAGGCGCGCAAATCCTTTTGACAGAAGACGATTTCCATTCAAGGAAAAAATATTTGAGTCTCAGGACCACTTTAACAAGACTTTTGCAACTGGGAGTTGTTCCTATCATTAACCAGAATGATACGGTTTCAACCGTAGAAATTGATGAGGAAATGAAAGAACGGCTTGTTTGTTTTTCCGATAATGACAAGCTTTCGGCGCTTGTAGCGAGCGAATTGGATGCGGATTTAACGATTCTATTGTCAGACATTGACGGGTTATACGATTCAAACCCCAAAACCAACCCTGACGCAAAACTTATAAAAGTGGTGCACGAAGTTAATGACAAGATTTTATCGTACGGAACGGACGCTTCGGAAGGCGGCAGGGGCGGTATGAAAACAAAACTTCAGGCGGCACAGGTTGTAACGCGCTCGGGCGGCACAGTTATCATCACAAATGGCAAAATCCCGTATATTATCGGCAAAATCTTTGATAATGAGGACATCGGAACAATCTTCCTTCCGCACAAAGAGAGTCTCAGCAGGAAAAAACGCTGGATTGGTTATGCAACAAATATTATCGGAAAGATTAAAATCAACGATAATGCAAAAGAGGCAATTATTGAAAAGAAGAAAAGCCTTCTCCCTGTCGGCGTAATTGAAGTAATACACGACTTTAAGCAGGCGGAAGTAGTTTCTATCCTTGATGAACAAGGTGAAGAAATCGCCCGCGGGATGGTAAATTATCCGTCAGAAGATATTAAAAAGATTATCGGCTGCCACTCTGACGATATTCAAAAAATCCTCGGATACAAAAACTACGATGCAATTATTACGCGGGATAATATTGCCATTTTGTAATCTTACAAACCTAAAAACCGGTGCCCTGAATAGCAAATAAGTTATTCTGCATTGAAGTTTGCCGCTGCATTTGTTATAATTATGTAAAGACAGAGGAATTTAATATGGATATTTCTTTACCGCATAATATGGAAAATATTTTAAAAGCCAAGATTGCAGAAGGTATTTTCAGCACAATGGATGAAGCTATTACTTTTGCTGTTCAATTTACTTTTTCCGACAATAAAAACCTTGAAGAACGAATTGCCGCATTAAATACCGAAATCGAAAAAGGGCTTGAAGATTACGCATCCGGCAACTATCAGGACGGACAAACCGCTTTTAAAAAATTGATACAGAAATATGAATAAATTAGAATTAATCATTACAGATGAGGTATAACGATATTGAAAAAATAGCCGGCTTTATCGCACAATATAACCCGCCTTGTCATCCTTAAAATCAGTAATCAATATCAAGACATTTATCCGCATTTGTAACGAATACCTGTCTACAAGCGAAGAGCGGCAGACAAATTCAAATTGTACTATAGAAACCTTTTATTATATACTCAAATTAAAGTTATTTTTACATTGAAGGAGTATAAAATGTCTTATCCGAATATGGAAGAATTGATAAAAGTAATTGCAGTTTTGCGAAGCGAAAACGGGTGCGAATGGGACAGAAAGCAAACCCACAAATCCCTGCGCCCCAACATGCTTGAGGAGGCTTATGAAGCCGTTGATGCTATTGATGACGGTGATATTAAAGGACTGAAAGAAGAACTCGGGGATGTACTTTTGCAGGTTGTACTCCACGCGCAGATTGCAAAGGATAACGGGGAGTTTGATATAGAAGATGTTGCAAAAGAATTGACTAAAAAACTTATCCACAGACACCCGCACGTGTTTGGCGATACAAAGGTTAATTCAACCGACGATATTCTGAATAACTGGGATGCACTCAAAAAAGAAGAAAAACCCGAACGCAAATCAGCAATGGACGGGATTTCTAAATCTCAATCAGCGCTTATGAGCGCCCAGAAGATTTCCAAACGCGCAGTTAAAAAAGGGTTTGAATGGGATTCGGAAAAATCGCTCCTTGATTGTATCAAATCGGAATACAGAGAGTTTGCCCGCGCAGTGTCGGAAGGCAACAGAGAACACATGGAAGACGAAATGGGCGACATTTTCTTTGCAACGGTCAACCTTGCAAGGTGGCACAAGATTGACGCGGAACAGGCACTTTTAAGGGCAAACAAGAAGTTTATGACGCGATTTAGGAAAATGGAAGAACTTGCAGTTAAACCGCTTGAAGAATATTCCTATGAGGAGTTTGACAAACTATGGAGACAGGCAAAATCCTGTTTATCAGAAAATAAAGTTTAAATTACAACTGCCCCCAAGCCGCAGTTTACAGTAGATACAGCCCCAAAATCACAGCCCGAGGCGGGATTGAAGTTTCTGCATCTGTTTTGACAGCGCAAACGAAATCCGTACAAGAGTGTACACAACCGCCGAAATATCCGATTTGTTTAAATTAACGCCATGTCTGTTGACGTATATCTCCTCAAGAACCCGCGACAGGTGTCTCAAATTGTTTATTTCAAACCCCATTTTATATATTCTGTTTTCGATTGCCTTTCTCTCTGTAAAATTCATTTAAACACTCCATTATTAATTTTTATAAACTCATTTCAGAAACATATAACTTTTACAAGACTTATATATCTTGTAAAATACATCGAATTGTCATATTTGTCAAGCAATTGATGTATTCGTATAATAGAAGAATGGAGAATTATGTAAGAAAACAGGTAAAAATACTGCTGCTGCAGGAAGATATGCTCTTAAAGGAACTTGCAGCAAAACTATCCGAAAGAACCGATAAAACCTATACCCCAGATTCTTTATCCCACAAAATTGCAAGGAACAGTCTCTCATACAGCGAAATGGTCTATATTGCCGATATTTTAGGGTATCGTATTAAGTTTGAAAAGAAGGATTAAAAGGGGCAAGGGGTAAAGGAGTAAATGTCTCTGCCATGTCAGAATACGGACTACTATTCGGGCGGGGGTAAATATTTCGCCGCGTAGGAATAAGCGCTGCTATCCAGACGCCAGGGACTGGGGTAAATATTTCGCCGCGCAGGAATAAGCGCTGCTATCCAGACGCCAGGGACTGGGGTAAATATTTCGCCGCGCAGGAATATGGACTACAGGCTTGATGCGCGCCGGTAATTTTTACACTCGCTTCTACGGAGCGGGCAGAGAGAGGGCGAAGACAAGTTTACAGGCGGAGGAAATCGCAGATTTACCGCCTCAAAAACTTTAAAACGAATTTACCGTATCATCAATATTTATTTCACGCAGTCTGGGTTTTACAGGTAAATAACTGCTGTCCTGTCTGTAGTTTGTCGGACGTGTATAAATTAGCGCATCAACCGGTAATTCCTCATCACCGACTGTTGAGTTTGTTTTGCTGTTTATTTTTACAATATTATCCTTTGTTTTGTCCGCAGGAGTTTTTATATTAACCGCCGGTTTTTCGTTTGACGGGGCAGGCGCGGCGGTTTCAACGGACTGCGCAGGCGCTGTCTTTGCTGCAGGCGTATTTGTCTTTTTATTTTCTGCGGGTTTCGCTCCTGTATTTTGTTTTACAGCCGCAGACTGCGACGGTGTTTTAGCCTCTGCGGCGGGAGTTGTACCTGATGTTTTGCCGCTCTTATCTTCCTGTATGGAAGAATTGTTTTTTGCCGCTTCAACCGTCTGCAAAATATCCTCCGGCGATTTTGGCGCTGTTGTTGTATTTACCGGTGCTTTTTGCGTTTCCGGCGTGGTTGTTTTAATTGCAGGAGCCGTCAATGTTTGCTGAGATACAGGTGCCGCATTTACGGGAACCTGTTGTATTTCCGGTACGGATGTCTCTGTTACCGGAACCATAAACGGTTTTTGGGATGTATTACCTTTATTCTTGAACCAGAGGAAATTTATCGGCTCAATATTTTTCTCTTTTTTCGGGCGGTTTTGTTTTTCAATAGCTTTTTGTGCTCTGTCCGCTTCCCAATTCTCTTTCATTTCAAGGTATTTAGCCCGTGCCTTGCCGTAGTTTTCACGTGTTTTTGCCGCAGGGATAACGGTTGCATCTTTAAACTCTTTTCTCAAAGTTCTGTATCTTTTTGTAAACACATTATCAATAGACCCGTAGTCGGTATGAATCATATTTGGTTCTGCTATTTTTTGGGATGCAGTAAGGAGCGTATCTTGCAGACTTTGTGCAACTCTCGGGGCAAGGTATACAGAATAATCTTTTATACGCTGTAATTGTTCGGTCTGCGGAGTATAGCCGACAGGAACAATTCTGTTTTCTACCGTACTGATTGTTTTCTGGTAAGTCTTTGACCATACAATCATATTTGTATCGGTATCCACCAGAACACTGTAAATATTGATTTTTATAGCAGGGTCAAGCGCGGAGGAGCCTGGAATTTCAAAAAAAGTCCACCATGTGCGGCGCATAACATAATTGGTTGCATCCAGTGTTGAAGTAAGCAGCAGGACAAGGTTTGTGTTATACAGATTTGCAACTTTTTTTGTAAAATTAAAATCGAGCGTATAATATCTTCTAAAATCGTCCATCGCCTTTGCTGCGGATTTAGTCAACCAGTAGTCACTCTTAATCCGGTTTCTGACATCCGTAACAGTCGGGGCGTGCATATAATAGGTTTTGTTTATTTCATTAACAATATAGGGAGTGAAAAATTCCGCAGTGTTAGTGTAAACCGCCTGATCAAGCGGGGTCGGCGCAACAATGGTATCAGGCACAGGAACTATTAAATACTTCTCCTGCGCTAAACAGACAGAACCCGTAACAACCAGCCCGACGATAATCCCTATATACTTTAATCCCTTTAGCATACCAGAATTATATCATACCATTCAATCTTTGACACTCATATATTTTAAGGATTTTCTGCGGGGTTGTTTTGTCTTTTTTATTTAGAAAAGATTATATTTGATTGTTTGGTGTGTGAGAAGAACTCTCACCCTGCTCCCGCAGGAGAAAGAAGATTTCCTCCCCACACGCCGGACTTGTAGTCTTTATTCAAACATGACAAATCATCCCCCCCCGCTGCATCAAGCCGGTAATCCTTATCCAAGCGTAATAAAATATTTACCCCCTGCGCCAAGCCTGTAGTTACTATTCCTGCGCGGCAAATCATTTACCCCCCCCACCTGCATCAAGCCGGTAGTTTTTATTCAAACTTGGCAAAACATTTACCCCCCCCTTAACAAAATTAAATAATTTGTCTATAGCAAAGGTTTGGGCTATGATAAGAATATGAAAGACGGGATGATTGTAGTAGTCGATGATGAAAAAATAGTAACTTCTGCGTTTAAAACTCTTTTAATGGTGGAAGGGTACACTAACGCGCATTTTTTCAACAATCCGGTTGAGGCGCTCAAGTTTCTTGAAACAAACCGCCCTGACCTTGTGATTTCCGATTTTCTTATGCCGGAGATGAACGGACTGGAGTTTCTTATAAAGGTAAAAGAACTTTATCCTGAGGTAAGTAAAATCATTCTTACAGGCTACGCTGACAAGGAAAACGCGATTAATGCAATAAATGAAGCAGGGATTTATAAATACCTCGAAAAACCATGGAATAATGACGATTTATTGATTAATATCAGAAACGGGATTGAGCGCAGTTATTTGATTTCGGAGTTGAGGGAAAAAATTGACGAACTTAATGCCGCAAAAAAAGAACTTGAAAAATATTCGCACTCGCTAGAACAACTTGTGGAAGAAAAGACCGCGGATATAATTTCCACAAACGAAAAACTTTCGGGGATAATCACCCATTGCGCGGACGGGATTATTATAATCGACAAAAACGGAACAATCGAACAGGTTAATCCCGCTGTAGAAAACCTTACGGGACTGAGCGCCGAAAGGCTCTGCGGGAATGATATTACCGAGTTTGTATACCACGAAAAGGGGTCTGTAAAAAAATTCCTTGATACAGAAAAGAACGAAATTTTTGTAAGAAACTGTTATACCACAAACCCACTCAGCAGTTTCCACACGCCGGTTGAAATAAGTTTTGCAAAATTCAATCAGGACAGCTATGTGTGTGTATTAAGAGACGTAAGCGAACAGAAAAAGGCAGACAAACTCAGGGATGACTTTATGGCAACACTTACCCACGACCTGCGCACGCCTCTGCTTGCCGCAATACAGACGCTAAAATTCTTTCTTGACGGAAGTCTCGGCGCAATTACAGACCGTCAGAAACTTCTTATTTCAACAATGCTAAAGAGCAACGAAGATTTGCTGGGGCTTGTGAACGCACTACTCGAAGTGTTCAGATACGATGCTGAAAAACTGATACTTCAAAAAACCGATTTTGTATTCAATGACCTTGTAACCCAAATATACAACGAACTTAAGCCGCTTGCGGACAAAAAAGAACTTGATTTTACTCTGGAAAACACTGACGAGGACTTAATGATAAACGCGGACAAAACCGAATTACGGCGCGTAATCTGCAATCTTTGCGGCAATGCTATAAACTACACCCAATCCGGCGGTAAAGTTACACTCCTTATTAAAGCGGAAGGGAACGACCTTATATTTTCCGTAGCGGACAACGGAAGCGGAATTCCGCAGGAGGATATACCAAACCTGTTCCAGAGATTTTCACAGGGGACAAGCGCAAAACGTTCTACGGGCACAGGATTAGGGTTGTATCTGTCAAGACAGATTATTGAGGCGCACAACGGCAAAATCTGGCTTGATACAATGTTGAATAAAGGAAGCGAATTTTCATTCCTTTTAACGGATGTTATAACCAAACGTATTAAGCGAAAGGCGGGAACAGCGGTATGATAAGAGTTTTGCTGGTTGAAGATCATGTACTTGTCAGAATGGGGCTTTCGCTATTGCTTGAAAAAAGCAGTAATATTTCGCTTATAGGAGAGGCAGAAGACGGGGTTCAGGGCGTTTCTATGGCAAAAGAACTTAACCCCGATGTTATATTAATGGACATCGGCTTGCCGGGGATAGACGGTATACGTGCCACACGTAAGATTAAAGAGACAAACCCGAATATAAAAGTTCTGATTTTCACATCCCGAGACAGCGAAAAAGATGTTTTTGAAGCGTTCGGCGCGGGAGCGGACGGATATATTATGAAAGGTGCTTCGCCGGAGCAGACAATTGCCGCAATCGAGACCGTAAACACGGGTGCGGCGTGGCTTGACAGTGCGATTGCAAAACTTGTTTTAAATAACATAAACAATCCCAAAAATCAGATTGCAAAAAGCGGAGTAACGGAAGTTAATCCGAACGCAGGTAAAATCCAATACGGACTTACCGACCGCGAAATGGATGTATTAAGCCTTATGGTGGCAGGACAATCCAACAACGAGATTGCGGAAAGTCTTGTAATTACAAAGGCAACTGCAAAAGCGCATGTTCACAGTATTCTGCAAAAACTCTGCGTAGGTTCGCGCACTCAGGCAACAATCACGGCAATGAAAGAAGGACTTGTATAATGCTTTCGGAAACCGCTGCCGGACTTTATATGATGATGAAAATGAAGATACAGAACACGGAAATCCCGTATTTGCGTGAAAAACCTCCTATTGCAAAAGAGTACGAGTATCAGCATAAGGCTGACAAAGAAGAATTAAAAGAAGAGTATGAAAAATCCAAAATGCCCGAGTCAGGTTTTATGCTGCGCTCCGAGTATGAAGAAAGGTCTTTGAGCAAAGATAAGAACACTGTAGAGGTAAAACCCGCACAGGTACCGGAAGAGTACGGAATGAAGTATGTTCCTGTCCCCAAATACAAACTAGTTAAATACAATCTGACACCGGGGTTTACGGAACTTCAAATTCCGCGCAGGCTCAATTTTGACCGCGAAGTCAACGGTCAGGGGATTGTATCATCCGATTTTACTTTTATGGTTTACCCTTCAATCCATTATTACGCCTCGGCAGATTGTACATCAACGGATTTGTACGTTATCCCGCTTGATACCTCGCTTTCAAAACTGGAAAGGGTTAAACAGGCAAATGTTATAAGGCGTGAGGCGAAACCTATTCTTTCCACCTCCAAAGATATTGATACACCGTATATTTTCAGGACTTTAACCCCTGTAGATTTCACAACGGACAATACAAAACTCTTAATAAAAGAAAAAACAGGCTACAGATTTGACGGAATCTGGAAAACGGATTTATGGATTTATGATTTTGAGAACAAAAAAGCAACCGCGCTTCCTGAAGTAAGAGAAGCCATTGCCAACTACTGGGCGCAGGCGAAGGGCGCAAACCTTGATGAGAACCGCTGGGATATTTATCCGATGGGGTTTGACGAAAATAATCAGGACAGGATTATTGTCTGTGCGTACGCTTTTACGGGAAAAGCACCGGTATTCCTAGGCACATGGAGCATTGATACAAAAGGTGATTTCAGTAAATTACAGGCGCTCAGCGGTTCGTCTCTGCCTATAAGTATTGTAGGTTACAGGCTCGAATATGACGGAAACCAGTCAAGAGAGTTTACGGAAAAAGAAGCCGAAAGACTTGATAAACAAGAAAAAGAGCAGAAAAAGCAGGAAAAGAAATTAAGAAAAGAAGAAGAGAAAATCCTTGAGCAGCAATATAAACTAAAACTCTATCAGAAGGAAATGGAGTTTTTGTATAAACAGCAGCAGCTTATGGAAAATTACACAGGGAGCGGCAAAACCTACACCGGTGTAACCGGAGCGGATGCAATATAAGTACGCAGCGCCGTGATTTGAGGCAGTTTGCGGCGAAAAATTTACATTTACCGAAAAGTTTTTTTTATAAATATACAAGTTTTACAAATTAAAATTTGTAATATATTAATTTATATGACATTATTAGACTAATCCACTACGGGATATGATTAATCAAAATCAAAAATATCTGATAATTTAATATTCAGTGCTCTGGTTAACACAAAAATTCTCTTTAAGGAAGGGTTAATAAGTCCCAGTTCTAATTTGCCAATGTATGTTTGATGAGCGTTAATCTTAGCAGCTAACTCATCCTGGGTCATATTATTTTCAAGTCTGTAGCGTTTTAGATTTTTACCAAAAGCTTCAAGAATCTTTGTATTCATACTTGACAATATAGACTGGTACGCTTATTATTTGTATAGAATGACACGCTTATTTATCGGGGTAATCGTTGGTAATACTAAGTTATAAATTTATTTTGACACAAGATTAAAAGGAGGAAACTTTATGTTAGTGAAAAAGATGTTTGCAGTACTTGGATTACTTGTTATCACCGCTTGTGCAGCACAGGCAAATGATTTGTTCAGAACTAACTCAATTATTTATGACAAAACACAGTCTCCGTTTTCTGATTATTTTGACGGTCGTTTTAAGCCGGTTAAAACGGGCGAAGCAAAATGCACCAATTATTTTTATATTGTTTCGCTAGGCGATTGCAGTATTAAAACAGCTATGGAAGATGCCGGAATAACCCGTATAAACTCAATAGACAGAATAGACAAGAGCATATTGTTTTATCATAAAGTAACAATTCTTGTCCATGGTGAATAGTGATGAAAAAATTTTTCGCGTCTATTCTAATACTTATATTTCTATGTACACAGGCATGTTTTGCCCAAACAGAAGATAAAACAAAAGAAATTATTGTAAGAGTAACCGAAAAGGTTACAAGCGAAAGCATAACAACAGCAGATACAATTTCTGCAGAACTTGTAACCGATTTTAAGCTAAAAAACGGCGCATACTTTAAAAAAGGCACAATAGTTTCACTACTGCCCAAAGAAATTAAGAAACGCGGTTTTGCAGGCAAGGGCGGATATATAGAAATACGAAAAGGTATTATTCGGGATGTCACAGGCAAAGAATATACAGTATCACTAAGGCAAAAGGTTCAGGGAGATGACAGGGATTGGATAGTTGCATGTATGGTAGTTTTTACGGCAACCATTATCCTAATCCCATTTAACCTTATAGCACTAATAAAAGGTAAATCTGCAATTTTAGAAGAGGGTACAACCATAGAATGTACTATTGAAGACTTGTAAATTTTGCCTATGATAGAGACCGCCCGTAATCACGGTATTTCAAGCACGCAGGTAATCTTATATCGCCTGCATAATCGCAACACCGCTTGAAGTGCCCAGCCTTGACGCGCCTGCCGCAATCATATTCTCCGCTGCCGCCCTGTCTCTTATACCGCCGGAGGCTTTAACCTGCAAGCCGTAAGGCTGTACGGTTTCATACATAAGTTTTATATCCTCCGCCTTTGCGCCGACACCGTCTTTTACAAATCCGGTTGATGTTTTTACAAAATCCGCACCCGCTTCAGCAGCCAGTTTACAGGCAATCACGATTTCTTCTTTTGTAAGCAAATCCGTTTCAATAATTACCTTTAAGACATGCCCGCCGCACGCTTTTTTAACTTCGCTTATATCATTTCTTACATACTCAAAATCGCCGTCCTTCAAGCGCCCTGTATTAAGCACCATATCAATTTCGTCAGCGGCAAGTTTTATTGCATCGGTAGTCTCAAATACTTTTGATGCCGTTGTACAATCACCGAGCGGGAATCCTATCACGGAAACTATTTTAACATTGCACCCCTCAAGTTCCTTTTTAACAATTTCAATATTGCAGGAGTTAACGCAAACCCCCTTAAACTCATATTCTCGCGCCTCTCTTGCCAGCTTTACAATATCCTCTTTTCTTGCATCCTGCTTTAGCAGTGTGTGCTCAATATAATTATTCAGTTCCATTATCTCTCATCCTTTAATATCATAAGTGTGTCCTGTAATTCCGCAAGCAGGTATTCCAACTGCTGTGCAATGTTTGCCGGATTATAAACCGAACCGGTAGTTTGATAAGGAAGGTACTTTTTATAAGTAACCGCCTCCTGTCTCAGTGTCGCAATCGCATCGGTATGCGCGCCTGTCTTTTGAAGCTGTTTATAACTTGCATAATAACTCTCCGACTTCCCGTCATAAAGTTTTTTTAAGTGGTCAACCTTAAACTTAAAAATTCTTGCTTTTGCTATAAAAAGCTGGTCAGACTCCTGATTTTCAATAGATTCAATCAGCTTTTCAACATATCCTATCATATCATTAACATCATTCAAATATGAGGATGACTTATCCGATTTGAGAATAATGTTCACAAACGCAGGATTGTCTCTCGGAACAGGTTTCAGGGTAGACGGGTCGGCAAAATCTTCGTCAGATTCATAAATCGGCGTCACAACTTTTTCATCAGGAACATTATAATCCTTTTCTAAATCAGGCAAAGTCCCTTTATAGCCCGGATTATCCATAACGTTGTCCGATACGGGCGTTTCATCCTTTTTAGACCACCACCACGAATACGCAGGCGCGGACAAAATCATACATACCAGTATTAAAGCTAAAACTTTCCTCATACCATTTATTATAATGATTGGATTGAAAAAATCATCCGTTAAGGATAGTAAATTAGTAAGTGGTCATATTCTCAAAGCTTTCAGTATCATTATAACTAAACATATGCACAAACGTATAAAGGATTTCCGCTGCAAATTTTGCCGTCCCAAGCTCAAGCATTCTTTTTAAAGCATCTCTTGTATTAAAAATGTGGATGGGGGTTTTATTAAACGCAAGGTTGTCAAAATAATTGCAAACACTCAAAATCTGTGCAGGTCGAACTATCCAGTCATTTGAAATCCCGCGCGGATACCCTGAACCGTCATTATTCTCATGGTGCTCAAGCACCGCCATACAAACCGTTTCCGGCATATTATACTGTTTTAAAAGGTTATACCCCAGAATAACATGCTGTTTCATCGCATCCGAAACAAGCGTTTCAAGTGAGTTTTCATTTTTAATCCCGTCAATATAGAGTTTACCAATATCGTGCAAAAGTCCTGCAAGCGTAACGTTACGGCATTCAAGACTATCTAATTCCAACCGCCTCGCAATCATGCCGGAAAATATTGCAACATTAATCGGGTGACAAACCTCATACTCACCAAGAAATCTCAACTGTGACCCCTTTTTAACCTCTTCGGACGGCGCAAGAATTGTTTGTTCAAGAATAGTAACCAGCGTCTGGGCATGGTTAAATGCATGTTCAAAAGCATCCGCCTTCAAAAGTTCAAGGATTTTCATAAAATAAAGTTTTATTCTGATTTGGGTTTCCGTATCAAGTGTAGAACTCTTATTAATCGGAGTATTTACCTCCATTATGTTCAACGAATCATAATCAAAATCATAAGTAAGTTTTACCTTGCCCGTCTCCTGCGGCTGCTCTTTTTCAGGTGCAATATCCTGAATCTCCTGAGCGTATATAGTATCATACTGGCGTAAGGAAATCAGTTTCCCCGGCGTCAAAACCTCGCCCGCAGAAAACAATTTTTCATTCTCATTAATATAGACATCAAAGGGCAGAATCTTATAGTTGTTAAGTTCTTTAGTTGTAATAACCTTCATAATTTGATTATATACTTTTTTTCAAATTTGTACAGGGGGGTAAATGTATCAGCCACGCTTAACTAGAAACCACAAGTCCGGCGAGGGGGAGGGGGTAAAGGGGTAAATGTATTTTTGTCAAACCGGATTTAAGTCTACTGACTTATCGTTATGTATCAGTCCGTAGGATGCGGTAAACAAGGTAAGAAAAAAGGGGTAATTGTATTTTTTTTGCTTATCATGTACACTGTTTATACAGGAGAGGTAGGTTTTCTATGAGTATCATTGAACAAATTATAAGTATTAACGATGTATTAAAAGAGGTTTTCAATTTTGTGCGCACCGATAAAACAGTACAGCCCGATTTTGAAGAATACCTTGCCACTATAGGCGCAAAATCCGTTCCTTCCTCACAGATTGAAAAAGTTTTTCTGCCATACATTTTTGAACGTGTAATCGGCGACAAAGCGCAGACGGTAATTGAACTCTTTTGCAATTCCGCCTCTTCTAAGAATCAGGAAGTCGCTAAAGCGCTCAACAACAATATTTACTCAATATTTGCAATTAAAAAGGTTTTGAAAAACGGGTTTGAACTCTACAACCTCATTAATGAAAAACTCTACACTGTAAACTCTCTTACTAAAATGACAAACCTGCGCGGTATCCATGCCGGACAGTTTCTTGTTGCAAGAATTTTTAATTACAAAGGCGAATACTACCTTGTTGAAATCGCTAATGTCCTGAGTGACACACAAAAAGGTGAAGCATATAAATACGCGGTTATGAAGGCAGTTCAAAATCCGGAACTTGTATACAAAGACAATCCTGACAAAGAAAACGAAATTAAAACAAATATCGCGGACATGTACAAAAAATTCATCAAAAAATTTGATACCGAAGAAATTATTACATCAAACAAATTTGCGGACGATATAATCGGTTCATTCTGCGACGATGAAGCCGGAGATTTGAGAGAAAAAATCGTTCCGGTTACGGAATACAAGTATTTTGAAGTTCCCGAACTCCAGAATACTTACAACAATTTTATGGAAAACTCTGTGGGCGGATTTGCAACCCACAATGCGACTTATGATGTAGGTATTGTGTTTGACAAAGAAAAAGGACTTTATGCAATTCCCTTTTATCAAACCTTCTGCAAAATTTTTGAAGGCGAAAATGTTGAAAACAAAGAAGCATGTATAAAATATTTTCTTACCAATGACGCCGTATCAGACCGTATCCTGAAAAGAGTTGCAGACAAATATCCGAACTTCATGAATGTGATAAATGAAATTCTTAAAACGAACCTTACATTCGATGAATTAATCAAAACGTACAAATCGTACTATCTTGAACACAACATGTACTCATCGGCAACAGTTTTATACACGTCACAGGCGTTTAGCGGAACATTTGATTTTATGGAAACAATGATGAACCGCCCCGCTCCGGCTGCAGCACCTAAAAATATCGGCAGAAACGACCCGTGCCCGTGCGGAAGCGGCAAAAAATACAAAAACTGCTGTATGAAGGTTAATGTATAACTACACCGACCGCACACCTGTTGATTTACAGGTATGCGAAAATTTCCAACTGCTATTCCGGAACCGGTAATGTAAATGTGATTGTCGTTCCGTGATTAACTTTGCTTTCCGCAAAAATTCTGCCGTTATGTGCGGTTATTATATTTTTGCTTATAAATAGTCCAAGCCCGAACCCAATCTTTTTCCGCTCTTTTGCAAAAGTTACGTTTTCGTTAAAAATATCGTTGGGGTTTTCAAGGTTAATACCGCACCCGCTGTCTGTCACCGAAAAAGTATACTCGCCGCCCGATTTTGTGAGCCTTAAAACTATATTACTCCCGCGCGGCGCATAGTCCGAGGCGTTGCCTATAAGGTTGTTTATTACACGCTTAATTTCAATCAAATCAACCATTACGGGTGCATCGTCAAAGTCCGATTGAAACCTGAGTCCGATTTCTTTTTCATCAAGTATGTATTTTGTTTCCTGAATAGAGTTGTTTATCACTGAAACTAAATCCTCAAGCCTCAGTTTTAGCCGCGGTTTTGAATTTCCCTGACTGTATGAGCACAAAATATTATCCGTCATTGTTTTCATAAACTTTACCGACGAAAGAATGTCGTTTATAATCTCCTTTTGCTCCTCCGTCAATTCTCCGAAATTCTTTTTTAAAAGCATCTGCAGGGCGGTAATTTCCGCGCTTATCGGTGTTTTTAAATCGTGTGTAACCATTGCATAAAAAGCATCGCGGGCTTTATTAATTTTCTTTTTTATCTCTTCCTTTTTTAAAAGGTTATAAATCTGATGTTTCAAAATCCCCACATCGTAAGGCTTTTCTATATAACAGCAGGCACCTGCATTATAACCCGCAATCTTGTACTCATAATCAGAGAGTGCACTGATAAAGATGACCGGAGAGTTTTTATTGAGTTCTGAATTTTTTACGGCATCAGCCACATCAAACCCTGAAATCTCCGGCATCAAAATATCGAGAAGAAACAAATCATACTTATCAGTTTTTATTTTTTCTAAAGCATTCGCAGGCAGTGTATAAACTTCTATTGCAATCCCGAGCCCGCGCAAAACTTCTTCTATCAGCTGAATATTCATTATATTGTCATCTACAACCATAACCCGAACCTCGTCAAGCGGTTCAAGTTCCGCATCAGACGCAGGTGATTTGGAAGAGTCAATATTTATCGCTCTTAAATAAGTATCAACAACCGTTTGATCAATCGGATACGATATAACATTTTTTATCCCGATACTGTTTGCAAGTAAAATTTCATCACGGTTCATGGATTTTACGGATAACCAGAACTGTGTATCAGGATTTGATTGAATAAGTTTTTTTATTGGTTCGGGATTTTCCATAATCCCTGCCGTAATTATACACAGTTTATTCCAGACCTTACACCCCGCAAAATTTTCATCTATGATTTGATACTTTTTTATATCCTGCATAGTATGAGTTTACTAATAAAAGCCGATATTGGGTATTACCTTGTCGGGTAAATTTGAATAATTACTTATATACAGCCAACCAGCATACTATACATCCCGCCGCGGCATAGGATTTACAGGTATTCATGGAATAAATATTAAGTTTTGTAACAAAATACACGCGTTGTGAAATCGGCGGATATTTATATACTTTATATATATGTAAGAGATAAGCAAACAAAATAAACACAAAGATATTAAGATAAATTTATTCCCTAATTCCCTTTCCTATAAAAAATTTTCACCCCCGCATCCGCGGGGCTTTTTTTATGCGGGGAAAAAATATGCGGGTTGGACTGTAAGCCCAACAAAAACTGTTGTTATCCGGCTGATTTATATTTTGATACTGTCTATATTTTTGATGCGGTAAATCCGTGATTTACCATACCCTACGGACTCACTATAGCGCACACCCGACTGCTAAAAAAAGAAGAAATGTTTGCGGCAGATATGCTATAATAAAAACATAAGGGAGAGCGTATGCTGATAGAAGGAAAAGAATTAAAAATCCTGCGGAGCGAAAACGAAATTCAAGCCCGCGTTAAAGAAATTGCAAACGAATTAAACGAACGGTTTAAAGACGAGGAAGTCTATATAATCTGCGTCCTTAAAGGTTCAATAATGTTCACCGTAGACCTGATTAAACATCTTAAAATGCCTGTCAGAACAGAATTTATACGGCTTGCAAGCTACGGGCACGATTTTACAAGTTCCGGCAAAGTTAAAGCGGTAGATATTTCACTGCCTGACCTTAACAACAAAAACGCGGTTATTGTCGAAGATATTATTGATACGGGGAGAACCGCAAAATTCCTTGTCGATTTTATACACATGAATTTTAAGGTTAAAAACCTCGTATTTTGCTCGCTTATGAATAAAAAATGCAAACGCGTTGCGGATATTCAGCCGGATATTTACGGGTTTGAGATTGATGACAAGTTTCTTGTCGGATACGGGCTTGATTATAAAGGGTATTACAGGAATTTGACTTATATAGGTTATGTTGATGTATAATGTCGGTTTTATTCCGCTGCGCGGCGGAAGTAAAGGGATTAAGAATAAAAACCTCACGGACTGTGCAGGAAAACCGCTTGTTTACAGGGCGCTCCTTGCCGCGCAAAATTCAATCCTGGAAAAAATCTACGTTTCTACAGACTCTATTGAAATAAAATCGGCAGTCGAAGAATTCGGATTTAATAAAGTGGAAGTAATAAACCGTTCGCCGGAAACCGCATCAGACAATGCAACTTCAGAAAGCGCGCTGATTGAGTTTGCCCAAAAACACGAATTTGATAACGTTATATTTATTCAGGCAACCTCCCCGCTTATTACGCCGGAAGACATTAACGGCGGGCTGGATAAGTTCCTTAAGGGGAATTACAATTCCGTAATTTCTGCAGTAAAGAACCACCAGTTTCTGTGGTCGCCTGACGGAACTCCCATTAACTATGACCCGCAAAACCGCCCGCGCAGGCAGGACTGGGAAGGGTATTATATTGAAAACGGCGCTTTTTATATATCTTCAAGGAAAAATATTCTGCAAAACAAGTGCAGAATTACACCGCCGGTAGGGTTTTGGGAAATGCAAAAGCCCGCACTTCTGGAAGTCGACAGCGCAGAAGATTTAAAATTTGCCGGAAAAATTCTTAAAATCCTTCATTAATATGGTTTCAAAATTAAAAATTCAGGTTATTATGTTGCTAAAGAAGAACAGGAGAGATATTATGAAAAAGACAATTGTAGCTATAGCATCTGTATTCATTTGTGCAGGCGCAGTACTTGCAGATGGTAACGCATTTACACCGCTTGATTTTAATGACACAGGATACAACGCTTCATCAACATCAGCAGCTTCATCCTCTACTCAAAGCGGTGCTGTTGAAACAACGCAAACAGGCAACCCTAATATGCAAAACGCTATTTTACAGTTAGACAATGCACAGGTTGACATAAGAACAGAATTGATGAACGCAAAAACCCGTTATACAGAAGTTGATTCTCAATACAAAGTAGTAAAAGAAGAAAGAAAACAACTTAAAAAACAGGTTAAGAAAATCGAAAAAAGAATTAAAAACATTGATAAAACAAAAGAAAAAATCAGAAAAGAAATGTAGAAAAAAAGGAAAGCAGGTTTTATACAAAACCTGCTTTTTTAATCGTATCAACAACATCCAATCAATAATTAAACTTTCCCATCACAACGCGTTTTTTTGCACCCGTGCACTCCGGCAGGTTATTCGGTATACCGTAATACGCGCAGTACCCCAAAAGCGCAAACGCCATTGCCTCTTTATAATTATTTGAAATCCCAAAATCTTCATGGGTATTCAATTCTATACCCTGCGGCAAATACCCTCTTAAAAATTTCATAATCGCCTTATTATACGCCCCTCCGCCGCCTACAATAACACGCTCGGGAGTAAACGACGGGAACACAAACCTCTCATAAGCCTGAACAATACTTTTTGCAGTCAGTGCCGCAAGGGTTGCGATTATATCCGCATCATCATTCGGTGCAAGTTTTAAGATATTTTCAATATAGTTTTCGCTAAAATACTCTCTACCCGTCGTTTTTGGCGGTTGGATAAAATAGTACTCATCCTGCAGCAGACAATCAAGCCAGCTTTCGGAAACCTGCCCTGACAGAGCGATTTCGCCGTCCTTATCATACGGCTTGCCAAAAAGTTTGCGTGTACAGTAATCTATCATCAGATTTCCGCAGCCCGTATCAAACCCGTATGTAGGCGCATTATCAGAAATCACAGTTACATTGGAAATCCCGCCTATATTCTGTACAAGTGAATTTTTAAACCATTTTTCATCCGCAAAACACACAAGCGGCGCCCCCTGACCGCCTGCCGCAATATCACGGGTTCTGAAATCGGATATTGTTAAACACCCCGTACGCTCTGCAATAACGGAACTTTCACCGATTTGGAGCGTACTTTTTTCAGAAAAATCATCAGTTTTTCTGTCATAAGGATAATGGTAAACCGTCTGCCCGTGTGATGCGATTAAATCAGGTTTTCCGAACTCGCCGATAAGCAGATTGGCAGCTGCCGCAAAACATTCCCCCGTAAGAAAATTCAGTCTGCATAAATCTTTTACACTGATGTCGCCTTTAAACGCCTGAAACAGCATTGAACGAATATGCGGCGGGTATTCATAATTAACCCCGCTTATAAGCGAACACGACATGTCAGGATTAACTTCGCACAAAGCAGCATCAATACTGTCACACGAAGTGCCGGACATAAGTCCTATTATCCTTAGCGTTCGCTTTTCATCCATCCGCTTATTCCTCTTATACTTAATTGATTTGTGATTGTAATTGTTAAATTGTTGTTGACAGGATTTTTAATCCTCAAAATCTCTTTTAAAATTCCTCTGCTCTTTTCTCTCCAAAATTATGACTTCGCCATCACTCCTTCCTTTGAATTAATCACATGTTACTTCTCATGTTTTTAAAATACAAGTAACAAAATTTTGTAAAAATTTTTACAATTGACCATGCCCCCGATCGCTTCTGAAATCTGAACTTGTTTACAAAATTTACAATTGGATTTTTGGATAATTTTTGGATTTTTTTTGAAAAAAGGACTTGATTTTTTTTAATCAGGGGGGGGTAAATGAGGGGGGGGGTAAATGGGAG
>CALUTH010000006.1 GCA_944323635.1 Candidatus Gastranaerophilales bacterium | reverse complement strand
AGATATATGACGACATCATGGATGAAATCTCTTCCTTTGAGGAAATGGGTAAAACCATAGGTAAAGATAAACAGGCTGAAAAGCTTACTTATACATCATTGTATGGAATAGGTGATGCTAAGAAAAAATGCTTTGAACTAATTAAGGAATGTCATGATATAATTGATAAGTATGGATCCGAAGTTTTTGAAGACTTACTCGGGATAGTTGAAAATAGATTGGAAGTGAGGGCGAATTGTTAAATTTTCTTTCTAGTATATATGGAACAGGTATGGAAGCCTTATTAATCGGACTTGCAGCTGCATTTACCGCACAGTGTATAAAATTTTTCTTGCATTTAATAACTAAAAAAGAAGTAGATCTAACCCTTTTTACGACAACAGGCGGTATGCCAAGCTCTCATTCGGCAGGTGTAGTAGCGTTGGCTCTTGTTATAGGAGAACTGTCAGGATTTACTTCTGTAAATTTTGCTCTTGCTACAGGTTTTGCTCTTGTTGTTATGTATGATGCCGCTGGTGTGCGACGGGCAGCCGGCAAGCAGGCTGCATGTCTTAATAAAATTATTTTGGATTTCTATAAACATGATGTAGCACAATTTGGCGGAAGACTTAAAGAGCTTCTTGGACATACACCTTTGCAAGTTTTTGCGGGTGCAATTTACGGCGCTTGTTTTGCTCTGCTTGCGCATTATTACTGGTATTTTTTGTTTAATTAAGATTCAAGATATGCTTGGGGGTAGCAGTAGTCTTCTTTAAACCCTACCTGTCTGTACATTTTTAAGGCACGGTAATTGTTGGTTTCTGTAGTTACATTTATCTCGGTACAATTATTTTCACCTATTTTTGACGCATCGACAATAGTTCTTACTGTACGTTGGAGAAGGTGTTTTGAAAACCCTTTGCCGCGGTGTTTTTTAGCGATGCCGACGAGTGGAATGTTTGCAATCTGCGGAGTCGTTAAATTTGCAAAAGAAACACCGCAAACTCTTTCTTCGCAGAGTAAAAGACTTGTATTATTGGGCAGGAATGTCCCGTAAATATTTTCCAATATTTTATTTATTATGTCTTCAACTCCGTTATAGCTTCTGAACCTTGTATCAAATAGTGCGTCAGCGGTATCTTTAAATGTTTCAAGTATAAGTTCAATAACCTGCTGCTGATAATCCTCCGACCAGCCGGTTATTTTGTACTGCGGCGGGAGCAGACTCAATTTTACGTTTTCTAAAATCCTTTCGCTTTGCGGATCACCCATTTTAAACCTTAATACTGCCTGCCCGATGAATTTGAAACCGAATTTTGAGATTTCCGAAACAAAAGACGCCTGCGTACCGAGCAGCGGGTAGCATATTACTTTCCTTTTCCTTTCCTGTTCCGTTAGTTCAAGGAATTTCTCCATCAGAACTTTAAACTTAATATTTTTATCTTCTTTCCCGAGGAAATGTATCATATTAAGCTCTATACCTTCAGATATAGAGGTCGTGTAGGCAAGAAAACCTGTCGGAATATCGTTTTCCAGCAAAGATATACAGTGCAGCAATTTTTCATCAATGGCTTTTATGAAATCTTCATATTCAAGCGGTTCAAGTTCAAACTGGTAGTCTGTTCTTGCTTTGTTTTTAAAGTCGTTATAAACGCCTGTAAAAAACTTGTACATTGTTGGATTAAGCAATTCCGCTTTGTAGATATTTTCGCTCATAAAACTCCTTTAAATGTATGCTGCATTCTGTCCTGTTTTGTTTTCAGATAACGCTTGTTGTATTCCGTAACATCAGCCTGCAGGTTGATTGTTTCTACTATATTAAGACCATATCCTTTTAAACCGATGATTTTTTTAGGATTGTTTGTAATTAATTTGAAATTGTTAAAACCTAAATCCAAAATTATTTGTGCGCCGACACCGTAATTTCTTAAATCCGGCGGAAACCCGAGAGATACATTTGCATCAACCGTGTCCAGTCCTTCTTCCTGAAGGTGATAAGCTTTTATTTTGTTTATAAGCCCGATTCCTCGCCCTTCATGGTTTCTTAAATATACAACCGCGCCTTTCCCGTACTCATCAACCATTTTTAGCGCGTGGTGGAGCTGTGCGTTGCAATCGCATTTGAGGCTGTGGAATATGTCACCGGTTAAGCACTCGCTGTGAACTCTTATGAGCGGAATTTTGTCACTTTTGTCATTTTTGACGAGTGCAACGTGCTCAAATCCCGTAATGTGGTCTTTGTATCCGATTATTTCAAAATCGCCGAATTCTGTAGGTAAGAAGGCTTCTGCTTCTCTTGTAACCGTTCTTTCGGATTTTAGCCTGTATGCGATTAAGTCGGCGACCGTTATAAATTTAATCCCGTGTTTTTTTGCAAATTTGGCTAAATCGTCTCTTCTTGCCATTGTTCCGTCTTCTGCCATTATTTCACACATAACTCCGGCGTTTGTCAGTCCGCATAATCGCGCCATATCTACTGCGGCTTCTGTGTGCCCGGTGCGTGTAAGCACTCCGCCTTTTTTAGCGGCGCACGGAAACATGTGACCGGGGCGCCGCAGGTCTGACGGTTGTGAATCCGGTGCAATCGCTACTTCTATTGTTTTTGCCCTGTCGAATGCGGATATTCCCGTTGTTACCCCGTATTTTTCGTGTGCGTCTATGCTTACGGTAAAGGCTGTGCGCATACTTTCGCTGTTGTGGTCGACCATTTGCGGCAAATCCATGCGTTTTACTATTTCTTCTGATATTGCAAGGCAAATCAGTCCTTTGCACTCGCTTGCCATAAATTTTATTATTTCAGGGGTTGCGTATTGTGCTGCAACAATCATGTCTCCTTCGTTTTCGCGGTGTTCGTCATCTGCGATAATCACAGGTTTTCCTTGCTTGTAATCGTTAAGAGCATCTTCTATTGTGTCGAAATGAATATGATTGTCTTCCATTATGCAAACCCGTTTTCTTCCAGAAAATTAAGATTAATTCTAGATTTATTATGATATATATTTAAGTTTTTTTCAATATACTTTGAAATTATATCAAACTCTATATTAACACTATCGCCGTTGTGCAGTGCCTTAAGCGCGGTTATTTCCCATGTGTGGGGTATTACGGCGATTTCTATTTCTCCGCGGCTTTCATTTGCAATAGTAAGGCTTACCCCGTCAACGGCGATAGAACCTTTTTTGATTATGTAATTGTTGTATTGCGGGGAAATTTTTATGGACAGAGAAATGAATTTACCGTTATTGATTATGTTTGTAATTTTTGCGGTCGTATCAATATGCCCGTAGACGATGTGACCGTCCAGCCTTGAAGATAAAAGCATGGCGCGCTCCAGATTGACGATTGCACCGGCGCTTTTTTTCTCAAAATTTGTGACACTGCGGGTTTCGGGCGAGATGTCCGCGCAGAACGTATCATTCTTGACCTCTGTAACCGTAAGACATGCTCCGTTTACGGCAATACTTTCCCCGATGTTTAACTCTTTTGCAATAGCGGATTTTATTGTTATTTGATTGGTTTTTATATCCGTGATGGTTCCGGTTGTTTCAACGAGCCCTGTAAACATAAATTAATTATACCACAAAATTTTTGCAGCGGTAAATCGCAGATTTACCGCCTTCTGCTTTTCCATGCCCCCTCCTGCATCCAAATGTAACAATTTCTTAACAAACCCCTAAAAAAAATTAAAGTTTTCCAAAAATGTGCCGTTAATAATAATGGATAAGTGTATCTAATTTTTTTGTATAAAATCTTATATAAGATATACAAAGAATAGATAATGCTGATATAATAAATAACAGGGATGTACTACTACAACTATGAGTATTAAAGCGAAACTGCTAAATAGCGTTGCTATACCGCGTTTGGAACCCTTGCCTCTAATCGGGGGGGGGGTATAATCCGCATGCCTGCTGGATTTTAGCCCGTTTAAACTCTTTGTTTTTATGTTGTAATTTATCCCGTTTAATTTATAGTATATTCCCGTTTTTGTTAGTACCCCTGATTACCATGAAGCATTTAACGGAGGTGCATTATGATTAATGCACTTGAGACGTTGACGTCGCTGCGGCTGCAAAAAAGCCTGAATGAAGGGATGAATTCTCTTACTCAGGCATTAGAACGCTTGAGCACCGGGTTTAAAGTTAACCATGCAAGAGACGATGCCGCGGGGTATTCGATAATAACTGATATAGAAACGAAAATCGGCTCTATAGACACGATTATTCAAAATGCGCAGATGGGGATAGACCTTCTTTCAACTGCGGAAGGCGGACTTGCAAATATTAATGAGATTTTAATCAGACTGCGTGCACTTGCAGAGCAGGCGGCGAACGGTACATATTCAGAGGCATCCCGTGAGGCTATGCAGGCGGAGACGGATGCACTTATAGAACAGATAGATAATATTAAAGGTATAACCGAGTATAACGGCGTAAATTTATTTTCATCCCAATCTAAAACAGATACTTCCACTAACAGTACATCTTTATCAAACATAGGAAGGGCATTTACCCCACCCTTTTCTTTAGTGTCCGAGGCTGCTGATGCAGGTATCTCTGCCGTATCATATCAATCGGAGAGTTCAGGCGATGTGCCGGTTCTTTTATCGACGATTGCGGACAGCGCAACTTTAAATGCTAATGAAACAAGAGCTGTCACAATTGACGGCGTTGAGTATACGATACGCAATAGACAGTCGACAGCGTCGACAATAACGTGGTCTAAGGATACCGATACTGGTGAGGTTACTTTTAACGGCAACTATTTTGAAATAACTGCCCAGAAGGATGTAAAGCATAATGTGATAATAAATGGTGGAAATATCACTTATAACGGTGGTGATATGGGGGATAAGATTGTTTTGAACGGTTTTACCAGTATACGTATTGTTGGCGGAGCTGGTGATGATGAGATAATAGATAACGCTTTATATGGTTCAAACATTACGGGCGGAGCGGGTAATGATGTTATTACCAGTACATCTCCCGGTGCTACTATTCACGGCGGGGAAGGTGATGATATTTTGAACAGAAACGGACTCGGCGTAACAATTTATGGCGATGAAGGAAATGATGTATTTAATATTTATAGCGGAACAAACAATAGTTTTTTTTATGGAGGGGATGGAGACGATGCGTTTAATATTTATGTAGGTACAGGTGTAACAGTTGATGGAGGTGCAGGAAACAACAGTATTGTTGATAATGGTACAGATACGATTAAAGTAAATGTCCCCGGGGCAAATTATTTTTCTGTTGATTTTGCAGCAAATGAGACCAAAACAATAAATATAAACGGAATTAATTATGAAATTACAAACAATAGTTCAGCGACTTCTTTTATTTATTCACTGGCAGCAAACGACCAAATAGTATTTCAAAGCAATAATTTTACAATTGTAGGAGATAAAAATGTAAAACATAATGTCCAACTTAATGGTGGTACCTTTTATGGTGGTGATATGGGAGATATTATTGAGGCTAATTCTGTACAGCAAATATATTGCGGAGATGGTAATGATACATTGATAATTAATGAAGCGGGTTTTGCTGATGCTGGAGATGGCGATAATAATATTGTGTGTTCTTCTTTTGGAAATTTGGCTGCAGGTGATGGTAATAATACAATAACGCTTGGTAATTCCCGTTGTGCAGCAATTACTCTTGGGGATGGTAATAACACCGTAACAGCATCTGGAGCTTCCAAAATAGCGCTGGCTGCAGGAAATGGTACCAATACATTGATAGGTACCTGTACGGATTCTATGATATACGGTTTTGGTGCAGCTGATAATGCGAACGCTGTATTTTTTGATTCAAGTACGACATTTACGGTGAACGGAATTAATTATAATGTAACTAAATCAAATTTAAACGAAGTCGGAATGAAAAGTATATTGTATTACTATAATCCGGTAACAGATGTCATTGAATTTGGAGGAGGAAAAATAATTATAACTGGGCAAAACGATGTGTCGCATAATGTCCGGCTTGAAGCAGGAAATAGTATATCATTTTACGGAGGTGACAAGGATGATACAATTGTCAAAAATTCGTACGCCGGTTCAATTCAAGGACGGGGCGGAAACGATACGATTGTTGTAAATTATAGTGAGGGTTATATATATGGCGGTGATGGCGATGATAGTATTATTGTAAATAGTAATGCTACTATTTGGGGAGATGCGGGCAATGATACAATAACAGTAAATCGAACGGTAGCCAGATATGACGTTCAGGGCGGAGAAGGCGATGATACTTACAACATCTACACTGCCTGCAACCCTACCGATACAGGCGGAAATAATATATATAACATCTATACAAACAATTCCACAATCTCGGGCAGCACCGGGCGCGACACGTTTTACATCTACGGCGACAATAACCAGATAAACGGAAATGGTTCACAAGACTACTTTGTGATAGACGGAAACAATAACCTCCTTATAGGAACCTCCGACGCAAACAGCTACTACATAGATAACGGAACCGGAAACAGATTTCAACTAATCAGTCCTGACCCCAATGCCGGTATATTGAATTTTACTTATCAGGGAGAAGTAAAAACATTAATCCTGAACGGCAAAACCTATACAATCACAAATGATAATGCCGGCACAAACCAGTTAAAATACTCACTAAACCCAAACACAGGTGTCATCACTCTGGAAGGCTCAGTTTTTACTGTCGATTCTGCCTCCGATGAACAGGCGGTCTTAAATATCCGCGGCGATAATAATGTAATAAACGGCAGCAACTTAAATGATACGATAACAGTTGAATCAGGCAGCAATAATACAATAAACGGTAATGATGGCAACGATACTTTGACATCAAACGATATAAACAATTCCCTCCTTGGCGGCAACGGAAATGATACTCTCAATCTTAACTCATCATCTAACCTTGAAATAAACGGCAACGACGGAAACGATACAATAAATGTTTCCTCATCAAACAATACAAATATTCGGGTGGACGATGACAGAGTTGTTGTATCAGGCTCTGATAACGCCATAACTGCAGGTGACGGGAATAATACTTTTAGAATATCAGGAGATTCCAATACAATATCAGCCGGAAACGGTGATAACCGTTTCTCTGTTGCAAGCGACGGCAATACAATTACCGCGGGAAGCGGTAACAACATAATCGGTATTGACGGAAACAACAATACTCTAAACGCAGATAATGCCTCCGGAAATATAAATATAATAGGCGAAAATAATGACGTCACGACAGTGTCGGGTGATAATAACGTTGTAATAGAAGGCAGCGGCAACACGTTTACCTCCCAAATCGGAGACAAAGATGTTGAGGTAAACGGCAGTAACAATACGCTAACTACGGGTAGCGGCTCCGACTCCTACACCGTATCCGGTGATGAAAATATTATCAGTACAGGCGACGGCGGCGACAGAATAACTGTAGAAGGCAGCACCAACCAAATAACTACAGGAAATGGTAACAACACTATAACCCTCAGAGGTGACTCAAATATGTATAACGGCGGAGATGGCGTTGACAGAATTACAATATCAGGCGATTTGAACATCGCAAACGGCGGCGGCTCAAATGACGCATTTATAGTTGCCCGCGGCGACGGGAACACGGTTGATGGTAATGATGGCGACAGAAATACCTTAATCGATAACGGAACAAATACAATTGCGTATAATGTTGTGGACATAACCCCTGACCCGTTTACCTGTGTAATTCAGGTCGGGCTTGACGGGTCTGAGCACTCCCGGATAAATATATCCGTAAGTTTTAATGTTTTTGATTTTGTAGTGGATTTATCAACAAGTGAAAGCGCTGCGGCATCGTTGGCAGCGATAGATGAATTGATAACGGATGTAAGCGGGCAGATAGTTGATATAGGGTCTCAAATAAACAGGCTGGAATCCGTAATAAACGCACAAACATCTACCCAGCAAAATCTGGTATCTTCGCTCTCTACGTATAAAGATACTGATATAGCGGAAGAATCCGCAAACTTTATCAGACAGCAAATCCTCCTGAATGCTTCCTCCACTCTCTTCTCCTCCTACAATAACCTCCGCAGAGAGTCAGTGCTCTCGCTGATTCAAGGTATCAGGGGGTAAGGTCACCTCATCAGCGCTGCCGCGCATCTTCTCCCCGTGTAAGTACTACTGTCCGGTAAAATATACAATAGAAATCTGGAAAATGAGTAAACACAGTTATTGTAAACAAAAAAGATAAAGGCGCCACAATAAATTAAAGTGTCATCCCGAATTTATTTCGGGATCTTACCGGAAAACAAGTATAACACCACGTTGGTAAGATGCTGAAACAAGTTCAGCATGACAAATTGAATTTTACCCGACAGTAATGCCCATATAGGCAGAAGGGCTATTTTACCCTTGCCTTTTTAATTTTTTACATTAATCATACAAACAGTGGTACTCAAAAGAATACATTGTGCGCCATAATAAAATAATAAAGTGAGATAGTTTATAATGCCGTTTTCTTACCGTTTACAAAAAGTTTTAGATTTCCGTATAAGGGAAAAAGAAAAACAGCTTCTTGTCGTTCAGGAAGCGCAACAGCGGGTTTATGAAGCGGAACAGGCTATCATCAAAAACAATGAAGAAATTGAACTGACAATCAAAAACAAACGTGTAGCGGATTTTCGGCTGATGGAGTATTATGATAAATACCTTCATCACCTCTGGGACAAAGCGGAAGAGTTGGAAGCCCACAGGCAGGAAATGCAAAAAGAGCTTGATAAAGAAGTCGCAACATTGACTTATATGGAACAGAGGGTAAAGGTTCTTGAAAAACACAAAGAGCATTTAAAGGAAGAATATGAATATGAACAAAAGCAAATAGAAATGAAACAGTTTTCAGAAATCGGTATACAGCGCTTTTTTCAAAGAAAAACCGAAGAGATGGAAGAGGAACAAATTAGTGCATATAAACAGGAGTAGTTATGAATATAGAAACAGGAACATTGCAAAATATAAAACAGTCAGACTCAAGTAGAGCGACTTCCGGACATTCATCAAGAGCGGATAAGGATTTTAAGTCTGAAATGGCAGATTTGAAGTCTGAGAATGACCGCAATATTAAAAGTGAAACAACCAATAATGATAATGAAGCGTTCGCATCTGATACTTCGGATGTTAATTCTGAGTATGAATTTGAACAAAAATATAAAAATACTGTAAAATCACCTGGTTCTGATACTGATGCGCTTGTTTCAACCATTGAAGAAATAAATAATTCTCTCGATCAAACGGATGATTTTGATAAAAATTTGCTAAAGGAGGAGCAAAATCAACCCGATATTAACTTTAGACCTAGTAATACCAAGGAGCTGAATGATTCTTTGTTAAACAACGACATGAATTTGCAAAACATTAATAATGATAAAAAAATGCCTGAATTAAAGGCAGATATTAACTTTGCCCAGAATAGCAATGAAATGTTTTCATCTTTTCTAGGCAGCAGCTCTTTTCAGGAATCCGCCGATGAAATGCAGGAGGATGCTTCGGTTCTTTCAACCATGGCAGAAAATGTCGCCATGGTCAACAGAGTTTTAACTGAAAAAACAGCATCAGCCAAGGAAATCGGCGGGGTAGAAAAGGTCGGTCAGGTCGTTGATAAGACGATTAATGCCTCAACTTTAAACATGACGCGTACTGATGTTCAATTATTCATTAATCTTGCGAATGGTAATAATTTTGATATTAATGAGGTAACACAGGCGCAGGAGGCTTCAAAAAGCGGAATGGTATCAGAAACTCTTGCCAATCTCATGGCCGAAAGTATGAAAAACAACAGGCCGTTCAGGATAAATTTTGACAATGACATTTCTGTCATTATAAAACTTAGTAAAGAGGGTAGAATATCAGCCAACTTTATTCCGGGCTCTGACGCTGCCGAAAATTACCTGAGAAACAATTTGTCTAACCTGGTGCAAACCTTTGAAGATGAAAATCTCCCCTATGATGAATTGACTCACCAGAGACAAAGACGCGATAACGAACAAGAACAAAATAAGAAGGATAATAACAATGAATGATTCTTTTACAACCGCACTTAACACCCAGCGTGCAACGAACCAGTGGATAAATGTTCTTGCCGATAACATGACAAACATTTATACACCGGGGTTTAAAGAAAACAAAGTTAATTTCCAAACATTTCTCGGCGGGGCAATAATTGATCATCCGCTGAAAAATCAGGGACAGGGTAAATCAACCCCCGGTACATCAAATGAAAACTTGTTTTTTGAAGGTTCAGGGTATTTTATAGTACGGAATGCGGAAGGTAAAGTTGCGTATACCCGTCACGGTGAATTTACGTTTGATGCGGAAGGTGTTTACCGCGCTGCGGACGGTGATACCGTACAGGGCTATATACTTAATGATAAGGGCGAAATTATGTCCGGTACCAAATCAATAAGTGCTGATTTGTATCAGGAAACCGCGTTAAAGGGCGGCGCCTTGAGTATTCCGACCACAAATATTAAGTTGTGGATTGATCCGAATAACGGTAAATTCCTTGGCAAATATGACGAATATGAAATAAGGAATGACGGAACAATATACGGGAAAGCAGATAACGGTAATCGCTCTGTTCCTTTGTATAAGATTGCAACGGCGAATTTCCATAATCCGAACGGTTTGTACGAAATTAAAGACAGTAAGTATGTTGAAACGGCTGAATCCGGCAAGCCGGTTGTAGGGCGCGGTGAAATAAGGTCTGGGCTGTTAGAAATGTCCAACACTGACTTTAAAAACAATATTGCCGAATATCAGCAGGCAAAGGTTCAAATGGAACTTGTAAACGCGCTAATTAAGTCAAATAAAGAACTGCTTGAAAACGCAATGCAGCTTGTAACTTAAGATGAATAGATAATGAAAGTTAAACTCCGTTTTTAAAAAGGAACTTTATAGAGTTCCTTTTTTATTATGCGCCCCAGTCAAATACTGATGAAATAGCATCATCAATCAGTGATTGTACTGATTCAATTTCCGTTTCGATTGCGGATAATTCTGTAGAGAGATTTTGCAGCTGCACATCCCAGTAATCTTCTTTTGCAGAAATCTTTTCTTTTTCTGCGTTGTACCATGCGGTGATTTCTTCCTGCTCTACGGAGTCTCTTCTTTCTGTAACAAAAGCCGCGTTCAGGTAGTATTGCAGAGATGTACCTGCTTCGTATTCACCGTAATCATCAACGGTTTGCAAGTGGAAAATACCGCTGGTGAGCGCGTTGCTCATATAGTCGCTGTCGCTGAGGTTGCTTGTGTATTCTGTTGTCCAGCCGTTTGATGCACATGCCTGGAATATCGGCTTATAAAAATCTATCATTTGTTGATAAGCTTCTGTTCTGTTTGATGCGGTAAACTCACCTTCAACAATAGTCCCGTCTTCTTTTGTACCGTCAATGTTAGTTGTTGATAATCCCAGGGAGTCAAGGGTTTCTGTATCATTGTTGTATACAGCAATTAATGCTTCGTATTCTGTGGATCCTTCGGAAAATCCCATATATTGAGCGATAATTTGCGGGATGTATGAGGCTTTAAATGTTCCGCCTTTGCCGTTTCCGTCACAGCTTACATCATCACCGCATACGGCAATTATTGCGTTTGCATATTCATTGTTTAATACAACAAGTCCCCTGTAATCGGTAAGAATTACAGAGTTGTCGGTTTTTGTTGCCGGCATTGAGATTGAGCTAATGCCGTATTCTGATGCGACATCCGAGTCTGTTATCATTGATGCCGCATAACTATCGATGAAAGAACCTTTTAAAGAACTGTCACCCATAAGATAGCTGTATGTGATCGGGCAATATGCACCGTCGTTGTAATAATTAATCTTTTTACTTTGCAGTTTGCTGTAGTACTCCTGAGAAAGGTTGCTTTGTTCACGGGAAAGAGCCAATTTCTTGTTAGAAATCAGCATAGTTTCAAGTTCGTTATCAGCTTTTCTGCTGATAAGAGTCAATAATCTGACTTGTGAACATGCTAAACCCATTTTGGCTCCTTTATCTTTTTCCCTTGTATTAGTGTTATCGGCAAATTTTCCAAAAACTTTAATATTTTGAGGGAAAAATTTACAAAAGTTTACAATTTAAAAACAAGAGAATTAATATAGAATTTGTTAAATATCACGGCGTCCTTCGATTGCTTTGGCAAGGGTAATTTCGTCGGCAAACTCCAAATCAGCCCCCACGGGCAGCCCGAACGCGATTCTTGATATTTTTATCCCAAAGGGTTTTATTAATTTGGTAAGGTAAAGGCAGGTTGCTTCCCCCTCAACATTCGGATTAAGCGCAAGTATAACTTCCTTTACTCTGTCATCGACCAGTCTGTTCAACAGTTCCTTTATCCGTATATCATCCACGCCGATGCCCTCCATCGGAGAAATAACTCCCTGCAGAACATGGTATAATCCGTTATATTCATTAGTTTTTTCAATGGCTATAAGGTCTTTTGTCTCTGCAACAACGCAAATAATTGACCTGTCGCGTTTTGTTGACTGACATATTTCGCATGGCGATTCTGTTGATATATTAAAACATATTTCGCAGGTACAGGTATTTTTCTTTGCCTCAATTACCGAATTAGCAAACTTTTCTACCTCGGAGAGCGGCATTTTTAAGATATGAAACGCCATTCTCTGGGCAGATTTTTGTCCTATTGACGGAAAATTCTGGAATTGTTCTATCAGTGCGGCAATAGATTTAGGATAAATCATACTAGAACAGACCCGGAATGTTTGGCAGTTTTAATCCTTTTGCTACTGCGCCTGTTTTTTCTTCGAACAATTGTGTAGCTTTTGTATCTGCTTCTTTTAAGGCTGCGTTTAATAAATCTTCAAGCATCTCTAAAGTGTCATCTGAAACACTATCAGGGTTATCAGGAGAAATTGCGTTTTTAGAAAGCTTGATGGATTTAAAATGCGCTTGACCGGTGTAAACAACTTTAACGGCCCCGTTAGCAGCTGCCGTTTCTACGTCGGTTTTTGCCAGTTCATCCTGCAGATCTTTCATCTTCTTTTGAAATTGCTGTGCCTGCTTTACTATATTCATCATATTCATCATAACTAATATCCCCCATAATTATATTTACCAAGTTGTTAATTTATTATACAATAAAAGTATGCAAAGTAAAACATATCTTAATTCCAGTATCAAAAACGGTCAATTAATCAGATGGTGTATTATGCCGTTGAGTGTATATATTGCCCCGATGAATTTTTATTCCAAAAAGGGTGAAGATCCTATATACAGAAGGATGGTAATGGATGCGCTTAATGCATGGGTTGCGGCAAGCGGCGGTAAGTTTCAGTATAAAATTACAAACGTACTCCTTGAATCGCACATGAATATAGATTGGAAACGGGTTGAAAGAACTGCGCTCGGACATTGTTATACAAATTATGATACAAACGGCAGGCTGTGCGGAGCAGAAGTTTCAATTGGTTTGTCGGACGGGATAATTCACCAGCAATATATGGCGGAAAATGAAGTATATCATACTATCCTTCATGAAATAGGTCACGGGCTCGGGTTAGGGCATAGTCCCTATATCACTGATATTATGTATACCCCACATCAGTATGGTGTCACATCATTATCCGCAAATGATATTAATTCTATTAAGTGGTTGTACACTTTGCCTGCCAATATGGATGTTAAAGAGTTTTGTGCAAAGAACGGACAATCACACAGCATGAACTTAGACTCTGTGTTGTATAAAATAGACGGTAAACATTCACAAAATGAAGCAGTTCAAAAAACTAAACAGCCGCAGCAAACCCGTGATTTACTCTCTGAGGCTGCAAATATCGGTGATTTAAAACGTTATAATATGTTTATTCATCAATCGGTTAACCTGTCAAGCGACCTTAAAAAGTTTATAAATGACAGGCAGCGGGATAATAATACTTAATGATTGCAGTTGTTGCAGTTTCCGCTGCAGCCGCCGCCCATTATGCAGGAAAAAGAAAACGGTTTGTTTTCAAGAACAGAATTTATAACAACGGGATAAAACATATTTTCTGTCTTTCGCATGTTTTCTTCAAATTCATCAAAGTGGGTTTCGTAATCAATTAAAACGGGAAACTGGGCAACGATTTTTTCATTTCGCCCTTCTTTATCCAGATAACATACGGAAACCCCGCTTACTTTAACCCCTGAAAGAAAAGCGCTTTTTACAGGTTCATTAATATCAAAAGCCGGTAAAAGCGATGGTTGGAGCCTTATGACTTTATTCTCGCTAAAAATCTTTTTATCAATTTTTTGTGCGGAACCGTTTATAACTACTAAATCAAATTTATTTAGTTTAAATATTGTGTCATCAGCATCGCTTACTGCCGTAATATCTACATTTTTGTCTTTAAAAAAATTGATAATAGATGCAAGGACTTCTCCGCCGTTTATTATTGCTATCTTTTTCATTATAATCCCCTTTACTTTTCTGCAGGTTCCTACATGTTATATTTTTTATTATTTTAGGTCAAGATTTTCTAAGAAAAATAAAAGGTGTTATAATTGCTTTATGAAGCGTAATGTTACTGAACTACTCTCTCCCGCTAAGGATAAGGAAACTGCAATTGAAGCAATAAATGCAGGCGCAGATGCTGTTTATATCGGGGCGGCGGCTTATGGCGCCAGAAAAAATGCGGGTAATTCAATTGAAGATATTAAAGAAATTATTGATTACGCCCATAAGTTTTACGTGCGGGTGTTTGTAACAGTGAATACAATCCTTACTGATAAAGAGTTGAGTGAGGCGGCAAAACTCATAGCAAAACTTTATGAAATAGGGACGGATGCCATAATTGTACAGGATATGGGAATAGTTAAACTTTCGCTTGAAGGGAAAATTTCGCAGATCCCTCTTCATATAAGCACACAGTATAATAACAGGACAAAAGAAAAGGTAAAATTCCTTGAACGGATGAATTTTCCGCGGGTAGTACTTGCACGGGAATTATCTATTGAGCAGATAAAAGAGATTGCGGAAAATTCACCAGAAATAGAGTTGGAATGTTTTATCCATGGCGCTCTTTGTGTCTCATACAGCGGGCAGTGCTATTTAAGCCAGTACATAGGTTCACGTTCCGCAAACAGGGGCGAATGTGCCCAGCCTTGCAGAAAAAAATATTCGCTTTGTAACGCTAACGGCGATATTCTCGTTAAAGACAAATATTTATTATGCTTGAAGGATTTTAATGCATCGCCCTGCTTAAAAGAAATGGTGGATGCGGGTGTAAAATCATTCAAAATAGAAGGACGGCTAAAAGATAAAAACTACGTTAAAAATGTTACTTTATATTATAGAAATTTGCTGGACAAGTATAGTAAAAAATCCTCTTCCGGAAAAATTTTTACTGACGGTTTTATCCCTGATGTATCAAAGACTTTTAACAGAGGGTATACAACATATTTTTTAAATAAGAGAGAAAAATGCTTTAATTTTAATTCCCCGAAATCAATCGGCGAAAAACTCGGTAAAATTGTAACTAATGGTAAAAATTGTTATATTATTGATACAAAGCAAAAATTATCTCCGCAGGATGGTTTATGTTATTTTTCAAAGGACGGCGGCTTGTTCGGGTTTGCTGTTAATAAAGTCGTGGACGGCAAAGTTTATCCTAATAATTTTGTTGAAATACCTGCGGGTACTGAAATTTACAGAAATCAGGATGTAGAATTTGAAAAGCGCCTCGATGTGGCTAGAATAACCAGGAAAATCGGCTGTAAGATAACAGTGGAAAATAATTTTATTATTGCAGAAGATGAGGACGACAATTCTGTTAAAATAACACTTCCAAAAGGTGAATCTCCTAAGAACAAAGAAAAGGCGGAGTCTGCATTTATAACCCAGTTAAACAAGACCGGAAACAGCGATTTTTACATTGAGGAAATAAGCCTTAAACAGAACATTGATTTTTATCCTGTTTCTGTAATTAATGAATTTCGCCGCACACTTTTGAACAAACTTCTTGAAGAAAGGGTTTCCAATTATCCAAAGATGGTATCAAAGCCGTTAAAATATGCAAAATATCCTCTTGATAAGGGGGATTATCACGAAAATGTATACAATAAGACTGCAGAAGAGTTTTATAAAGAAAGCGGATGTTTAATAACCGAGTATGCACCGGAAAAAGCTTTCCCTGACAGGCAAACAGAATTGATGCGGACAAAACATTGTATTAAATGGGCAATTGGTAAATGTAAATCTAAGGAAGATTTATTTTTGATTGATGACAGAGGACAAAAATACCCGCTAAAATTTGATTGTAATAATTGTGAAATGGTTGTACTTTCGCCTTCTAAAGATTAATAGTTTAGATTATAGTTATACATTTTCAAATTCATTTGTTATACAGTCCACTATAACGGGCTCTGTTGTTTTAAATACAATTGGTAATATATTTTGTAGACTCTTTATATCTAATACCCTGTATCCTTTAATTCCAAAGCCTTCGGCTAATTTTATAAAATCGGGATTGTGCATTTTTGATTGATAATATTTCCCGCAAAAAAATTTCTCCTGCATTTGTCTAATCATTCCAAGATACCCGTTATTCATTACAAATATTTTTACCGGAATTTTATATTCATTGACAGTCGCAAGTTCCTGTAAATTCATTTGAAAAGAGCCGTCACCTGTTATATTAATAATATATGAGTCCGGGCATGCAAAATGAACACCGCAGGATGCAGGGAGACCAAACCCCATCGTCCCCATTCCTCCTGAGGTTATAAAACGTTTGGGCGCATAGAATTTGAAACATTTAGCCGCAAGCATTTGGTGCTGCCCCACGTCTGTAATGATAACCGGTTTAAGCGGTTTGGTAAATTCGTTAATTAGGTTTAATACATCTTCCGTTTGCATTTTTGCCGCCTGCTCATATGTTTTTTCTGGTTTATCAGCATGCAGTGGGCTTATTCTTTTATTTATTTTGTTTTTGAGAGCAGCTATTATTATGCGGCAATCGCAATTAATTTCTTTTATGATATTAACATTGTTATGGATGTTTTTATCTATATTAATATTTATAACCGGCGTTCCTCCCGCAAACATACCGGTCTTGCAGGTTGTTCTGTCGCTGAAGGCAACACCGAGAGCGATAATAAGGTCGGTTTCTTCTATTTTTTTGTTCGCAGCCGCAGTTCCGTTTACACCAATCATTCCCAAACAGTTTTCTGTGTCCGCTGAAATATTGCCGACCCCCATTAAAGTTGTTACCGCAGGAATACGTGTTTCTTTTATTAAATCCGAAACTTCATAAAATGAATCTTTACACCCACCTCCTATAATAAAAAGCGGGCATGATGCACTGTTTATTGCAGAAACAAGTTCAGTTATATTGATATTTTCTGTGCTTAAATTATTAGATAAATTTGATTTATAATTAGTTTGCTCATATTCATACTCAAGAACAGAACGGGTTAATTGAACGAGTACCGGTGCCTGCTTGCCGCTTGAAGCGCAACAAACAGCTTCTTTTATTATTTCGTAAATATTATCGGTTCTTTGAGGATTATAAATCCTCTTTACAACAGGTTGTACCATTGAAATGAAGTCAACATTTTGGAATACTTTTCCCGTTGATTTATTAGCGGCTCCCGCAATTATTACAAGCGGTACGGAGTCTGCGTAAGCGTTTGCAATGCCTGTGACCGTATTTGTTGCTCCCGGACCGGATGTGACCAGTACAATACCGGGTTTCCCTGATGCTCGCGCATACCCTTCCGCTGCGTGGACACAGGCTTGTTCATGTCTGCAAAGGCAGTGTGTGATTTCCGGAGTATCAGCCAGTTCATTATATAACGATAATACACTTGCTCCCGGATACCCGAATATATTTGTGACAGAAGAATCTTTTAACGCTTCTGCAACTAATGCCGCACCTGATTTATAAATTTTTGGCTGCTTAATTGCTAACATATCCCCACAAATATAACAAAATCATATCTAATTGTAAAGAATTAGTTATTTTCTTGAATAAAAAAAATTAGCATACTATAATTGTGATGGAATTTTATTTTAAGAGGTATGTATATATGAAGAAGTTATTAGCATCAATGTTAGCCGTTACAATGTTCGGGCTAAACACTCTACCTGTATTAGCACAATACGGTATTGATGATTCTTACTGGGCTAGTAAGGAAATTAACAAAGTCGTTTCTGACGGAATTTTACCGGTGGATGAAAATGGAAACTTTAATCCGGAAAATTCAATTACAAGAATTCAATTTGTACAAGGTTTATTAAAAGTATTGTCAAATGATAACCTTGACGTAACTATTACAAACACAATGTCAGATGTTTCTGTTTATGACAGTTATTATGATGATGTTTTAAGAGGGCAGCAGTTAGGTGTTGTATACGGTTATCCTGATGGAACATTTAAAGCTCAAAAAAATCTTTTAAGATCTGAAGTAACATCATTAATGAGCCATATTACAAAGGAACAAGCAACTGATGCTACAGTGCTTGATGCTTTTAAAGATACAAGCGATATTCCTGGGTGGGCTGAATTGTCTTACGAAAAGGCAATAAGCTACGGTCTGTATGTCAACCATCCTGATGAAACAATGCTTGAACCTAACAGAGAATTGACCAGGGCGGAAGCTGCTGTACTCCTTGCAAAGCTTGCCGATATGCTGAATGTCGTAAAAGATGAATATCTTGGCGACGCAGAAGAGCAAGTTCCTGAAGAACCTCAAGAAATTGTACTCGGTGTTGAACATCTTTGTGTCCACAGACAGGCTCCTAATAATACTGTTACATTAACAAACTTTAAAAAGGTTGTTAATCAAGGTAACGTAGTTCAGATTGCATTCTCTGAAAAATTCCTTTCTAAAAAACATAAAGGCGGGGAAATAGTTAATTTCTACCTTCCTAAAGACTTGTATACCGTAGAAGGTACAAAAGTTCTTCCTGAAGGAACAAGGTTTGTTGCAGAAATTATGGATATTCAAAATCCAAAAATCTTCAATAAAAAAGCAAGAGTTAACTTGATTTTTAAACATATCTTGTTGCCGGACGGCAGTGTAATTGATATTACTGGTAAACCGTTTACTAAAGATGGCAGACTTGCTGAAGGGGCATGGGTTACATTTGGTAAAGTTCTTCTTTACACTATTACCGGCGGAGCTGTTGGTACCGGTGTTGGTATGAGCTTAGCGTTTATTCCAAATCCATCAAGAGTCGGTACAGCACTTGGTATAGGTATTCCTGTTGGTTGTACAGTTGGCTTAATTACCGGTCTTATCACTCCGGGTGTTAACTATAAAGCAAAACAAGGTGAATGTATTTACTTACTCCTTATTGATGATGTTAACATCGATGAACAATTATAATTGTTAATAAATTGAAAAAATCCCTCCAAATATTGGAGGGATTTTTTTATGGCAACTTGCTTCTTTTGCAGTAGTTATCTGGGTTGTCCTTCCGCCCTTATTTACCCCTTATTTACCCTTGTATATCATAAAAGACTTTAATCTTCTTCCTGTATCGTTGCCGTTATTTTCTGTTGATATAACGTTAATTTTATTAAGGTAATTCAATGATGTGGAACTGCCTCCGTCGAAGGCCATTGCTTTATCGAGTTTATACTCTTTAACGAGCTCTCTTGCTTCGTACATTGTCATTGGATTTTCATTTGTGATAATAAAGATATGTACAATTCCATCCTTTAAACCTATTAGAGTCCTTGCCGTTTTATGCAGAACTGATGCGGATTCCCTGACAATATTTCCATCCTTGTCTTTAATGATAAACGCTTCTTCTTCCAGTCGCAGGTATGGATAAATCATAGGTCCGCCCTGTGCAGAAGTTAGAAGTAAGCATCCATCAGGGAGTGGGGAGTCATGAGAAACTATATCAAATGTTTTTTTTGCACCGCAATCGAGTACTCTGAATTCTGTTCTGTTTAGTATTTTATCTAAATTGTTTCTCAATTGCGGATTCAGTATTAGCGCTTCATTAAACAATGGATCCAAATCCCCTGTAGTTTTTGAATTTACGTATGAAATTGTTTTTTTATTATTCGGGTCAAAGAAACCAGCATTTATAGTAAGAGTGGCTCCGGTAACCTGATGTATTCTTTTATTTGTTTCAAGATCTTCAACCGTAACAAAATCAATACCCTTTGCGGCTTTTTTCTTGTCAAGAATTATGTGGTATATGCCATTATTAAAGTCTATTTGGGTATCTGCATAAACTGCTTGAGAACTGAACAGAAGCAATAAAAGAAGTAATTTTTTCATTAATGTTAATTCCCTTTTGATTTTGTGAATTTGAATTTTAATCTGTCTTTAAGTGGTACTACACTTGAAGACAATTCTTTTGATTGATAGAATTTATAAGTCGCAATGGCAAATAAAATCGGAGAAAAGGAGGCTGCTAATAATGGCGGCAAAACGCCTTTTTCTGCAAGTAAATCAAAGAACGGGAGTGTAATATAATAAATAAACACACATCCGATTGCTATGACAAATCCGACAAGCGAGCGTTCACGTGGTCTGGAAAAACCTAAAATACACCCCATTAAAGCGAGCAGTACACAAACAAGCGGGTGAATAAATCTTTGATAATACTTATTTGCATTTAACCTGTATTCTTCATCCAGATGTTCTGTTTTTAATAGTTTGATATATCGTTTTAAGTCTGCATTGTCAATTTCTCTGTCTCTTTTGGTTGAATAATCCATTAATATTTTAGCATTATTTGCTTCTTCTCCTTTGATAATGTCTAAGGTTGGCACTTTGGACACTTCTTCAAATATTCCGTCGCTTGAAATTGCATACGAGATGACATTATTTAACGTCCATTTGCTGTCTTTTATGTAGCCTGTTTCAGCAACATGAATGTTAGTAAGCGGGTGCAGGTCGCTGTATACTTTTTCTGCAAAATCAAGTACAATGATATTCTCCATAGAATCCCTGTTATACCTTGATACAATTACTCCTAATAAAGGGTGTTTGTCTACATCCTTTTTAATGTACGCGTATTGCGAAACAGGATTAACTTTTTTTATTTCATTCAGTTTTTCACAGGAGTAAGGAATAAGTTTATCATAGGTTACAAAACAGAGATAAGTAACGATTAATGATAATACAATAACCGGTGCAATAATCCTTGCAAAAGACATTCCGGCTGCGCGAAAAATAGTTAATTCAAAATCCTTACTCAGTTTATCAAATGTAAATAGTGTCCCTAGTAAGAGCCCTACAGGAAACGCTTTACCTAGAATTTTAGGGAGTTCACAAATAAGAACCATTGCTGCAACCTGAGGAGTGTAAACCCCTTCTATCGTATTTTTAATAGTTTTTAATAGCATTTCAGGAGCTATCCAGATAACGGTAAACAGAATAATAGCAACAAGCGTTGCCATAAGAACCTGCATAAAAATATATTTATCATATATTTTTATCATAACTTAAAGTCCTTCCCGAGGTAGAACTCTTTTGCTACAGGGTCAACCGCAACTTCTTCACTGCGCCCTTGAATTTTTATTTTTCCGTCAAAAATTACATAAGCTCTATCCGTAATTGATAAGGTTGCTTTAGGGTTGTGGTCGGTAATAAGAACACCTAATCCTTTATCTTCCGATAGTTTACGAATGTTATCCTTAATTTCTCCGATAGCGATAGGATCAATACCTGTAAAAGGTTCATCAAGAAGAATAAAGTCCGGACTTGCAGCCAGTGCTCTTGCTAGTTCAACTCTTCTCCGCTCACCGCCTGATAAGGAGATTGCCTGTGATTTTCTTAGCTTTGCAACCCCAAACTCATTTAAGAGGTCTTCCAGTTTTTGTTTTTTCTCATCATTGCTAAGTTTATCGTTCATTTCAAAAAAGAGTTTTATATTTTTTTCAACAGTGATTTTCCTGTATATTGAGGTTTCTTGCGGCAGATAACCTATTCCGGCTTTTGCTCTTAAATTCATCGGCCAGGCGGAAATATCTTCACCGTTAAATACAACCTTGCCTGAATATGGCTTTACAAGCCCTACAATCATATAAAAAGTGGTGGTTTTCCCTGCACCGTTAGGCCCGAGCAAGCATACGACTTCGCCCTTATTAATATAAAATGAAACATCGTTAACGACGCTTCTGTCACCATATACTTTTACGAGATTAAATGCTTCTATCTTCATACCAATCCTCTATTCCCGGACAATATTGCGCCGATGTCTTTTCTGTATGTTATGCTTTTAAAGCTAATTTCATCTATTTCAGAGTATAAGAGTTCCTTTGCTCTGGAAATAGTGCCTGCAGTTGTTGTAATGATTAAATTTTTGCCATTAATTGTTTCATACTCTAAATATTTGTTTTTGTTTAGCCTGTACAATGTAACAACGGTATTCTCATCAAGGTTTCTTAATCCTTCGATGCTTTCACCTTCTGTTTTTGAAGATAAGACTGCTGAAATAGCATATTCATCTTTTTGAGGTATATAATCATAAATATCCGCAAAAAGCCCCTGCATACAATCATCTATAACTTTTAGCAAATCAATATCAAGCAATGATAATATTCCGGGCGCATCTGAATCAGATAAGAAATATTTTAAATTGGTAACCATTAATCTGTCGTCGTCAGTCAGGATACATTCTATTCCGAAGATACCCATAAATGGTTTCCCTGACTGCTCAAAGTAATCAATTAACGGATTTGCAATGCTTGATGTTAAAAAGTCGATATGTGCGTCTGTCAACTTGTAAAAAGGAGAGCAGGAGCCTACACCGTTTGTTAAAACACCGCCATCTCCGTCCAGTGCAAAATTGTAATTTAGTGCATTCCCTACAGGAAGAGCTTTGTATCCGTCTGATATAAAATAAGCGGAAAACGTGCTGCCGTATAAATATTCTTCAATTAATACTGTTTCGTTTCTAAGGATTAAATCGTCAATTGCCGTTTTTGCAATCCTTTCGTTTACACAAATGGTTGCGTACTCACCGAGATTGGATTTAATAATAAGCGGAAACCTCGCATTCTTAAGATAGTCATAGGCGACAGAGGCTTTATCAAAAGACGCAAATCTCGGCACCGGAATATGAAGTTTGTAGAGCAGCTTTTTAATCGCAACTTTATCATTGAATAAATCCGGTACATCCATTAATGGGGCAAATATTTGCAAATTTTTTTCTTCAAATTTGGATATTAAATCTTTTGTAACAGAAAATTTATCAACCGGAATTGTTACTGATATTTCATTCTTTTCAACAAAATCAACAATTTCTTTGACATTATAGTTGTCAATACTTACAATTGTAGCAAATTCCCCAATAACTGGATTGCCCGGACAAACATAGACTTCACAGCATGAAGCGAGATGCTTTGCTAATGAATATTCTTGTGCCCCTTTGCCTAATATCAGTACTTTTTTCATACCTATAATTATATCTAAGAATAAAAATGAAGTCTATTTATATTTTTGTAAATTTTTATATACATTATTCGAGAAAAAAGCAATTTTTCATGTTCAGTTGTTTTATATTAGTACTATGGTGCAAGGTGTAGGTTCAAATTATTATAATCCATATTATGATACTCCCCCGCAACAGCAGCAGCGGCGTCAGGAGGACAATCAGACTAATCCGCTTCTGACGATTGGTGGTTTGCTTTTGGCGTCTAAGGGAATTGATATTTTGTCAAATCATGCCTCTAAAGCACTTATAAGAGGTAAGGAGTACACAACATCTGATAATGTAGCAAAAGTTACAAAAAATATGTTAAAAAACAATAATCTGGGTGTAGATGTGTTTTTTGTAAATCCTGAAAATATTGAACGTGTAAGTAATCAGGCGAGAATTTCCGTAAAAGACTTAAAAGAAGTAGCCGCAGGTAAGAATGCTTTTTACGCGGATGAAATAAAAGTTGCCGTAGCACCGTCGGCAAAACCTTCCCTTATACAACATGAACTCGGGCACGCAATAAATGCTAAAAATCCGATTTTAAGGCTTTTGCAAAACTCAAGGAATTATGTGGCTGCAATTCCTACTGCGCTTATTGCACTGAATTTTTTACTTAAAAAGACAAATAAAAGTAATGATGAAACATTTATTGAAAAAAATGCCGGTGTTTTAGGATTTTTAGCGTACGCACCTACGATTGCGGAAGAAGGGCTGGCATCTCTTAGAGGGATAAGAGCGGCGCAAAAAACTCTCGCCGGAAAAGGTGTAAAGTTTGGCGCATTAAAGAAAAACTATTTCTTTGCCTGGTTAACCTATCTTCTTGCAGGTGTAGGTCTTGGCATAGCATCTAAAATATCCGTTAAAACCGGCATTCCAACAGGTATGGGAATCTAGCATGGCTATTATTGCATACTGTTATTGGACATATCGGAAGGTAAGCAGACTCCAAACTGACAATTTGCTTTGTATTGGTTCTGGTTTTGTAATTGATTATGATCCTTAAAAGATCTTTCAACATTACTTCTGTCTGCAGGGGCGATTCTTACGAAAGGTTCACCGCCAAAATCCGCAGAACGCCCGTAATCATTATAAATAGGTTTGTAGGGTTCCCTTATACGAGCAGCGTCGCTTGCGGAACAAACCAGACCGTCTATAGAACATGATGCGCAGGATATATCGGCACTTAATATGAATAGTGCTGTTATTATGAAGATCTTTTTCATTATTAACCTCCTTGTTACCTAATAAAAGGTTAATTTAATTAATGAAAAATTCATTATCTGATTAGCCTAGTCTAATGTATTAATGTTTTTGCAAATTCAATAGAAACATCAGAAAGTACGCCGCCTGCAAGTTCTGCAACCGCGTTTATTTTTTCTTCTGCCGAGAGTACTTTTACAGAAACCTTTGTAGAGTCTTCCTGTGATTTCGCAACGTAGAAATGTCTGTCAGAACGTGATGCAATTATTGCCTGATGGGTAATCATCAGAATTTGGCGATATTTTGCAAGCTCTTTGACTTCGTCTGCAACGCTTTGCGCGGCTTTACCCGATATACCGGTATCAATTTCATCAAATATAACTGTATCAATATCGTCACTTTGTGCAAAAATTACTTTTAGAGCGAGCATTACTCTTGAAATTTCCCCGCCTGAGGCTACTTTAACGAGCGGTTTGGGCGCCTCTGAAATGTTGGTAGAAATCAAAAACTCTACATTATCTGCCCCGTTCTGGTTAAGTTCCGTGGGTTTTATATCTATTAAAAATTTTGCTTTTGGAAGTTCTAACGCTGCAAGCTTTTCCGAAATCATGCATGACAATACTTCTGCGTAGGTTTTCCGTTTTTCGGTAATTTCAGCCGCCAGTTTATTAAGTTTTTCTAAAACATCCTCAAGGTCTTTTTGAAGCTGAATTTCATCGGCTTCATTAGTTTCTACGGACGAAAGTTCTTTCTGACATTCAAACAGTGTGTCCATTACACCGGCTAACGTTCCGCCGTATTTCCTTTTTAGTTTATCAAGCAGGAATAGTCTTTCCTGTAAAAGATTCAGTCTTTCCGTATCATTGTCAAGGCTTTGTGAATAATCTCTTAGTACGGATGCAATATTTTTAACACTGTCCATGACATTGATTAATTCAGATTCAGTTTCTGACAAGGAAGGTTCAAGTGCAACAATAGCCGATAAATTCTTTCTTATTTTACTTAACCCTTCAATGATAGATTCGTCATCGTTGCTTATTGCCCAGGATATTGAACCGGAAAGTTCTTTTAATTTTTCCGCATTTTCAAGAACATTAATTTCCTGTGTTAATTCCTCGTCTTCGTTCTCTGATTTAATTTCTGCATCTTCTATTTCTTTTATTTGAAATTTAAGAAAATCTATTTGAGCTTCAGTGAGTTTATTGGAATTTTTAATATTTTCAAGTCTGTTTTTAAGGCTCAGATAGTTCTGCCATACAAGTTTGTACTCATCGAGATATGGCTGAAGCGTAGCTTTTGCATAATTATCAAGCAGTGTAATATGGCATTTGGGTTTCATAAAAGAGTACATTTCATGCTGCGAATGAATATCAACAAAAATTTCTCTTAAAACCCTTACCGCATCCTGATTTACCATACTGCCGTTTACTTTAATCCTGCTGCCTGACGGGGTAATTTCTCTGGTTATAACGAGTTCGTCACCGAGGTTATCAATCCCATAATTTTCATAAAAAGAATTTAATTTGCCGGTAGTATTGCTTAGGGTTAATTCTATAAGAGCCTTAGCTTCACCTGTTTTGATAAGTTCTTTTGATGCCTTAGCGCCGAGTGCAATGTCTATAGCGTTAATCATTATACTTTTGCCTGCACCTGTTTCACCGGTAATAATATTTAAGCCCTTATCAAATTCCAGAGAGAGTTCGTCTATTAATATAAAGTTTTTTATAAACAGTCTGGCTAACATACTTATAAATTAGCTTAAATACACATCCAAATCAATATTTACAAATGTTAATAATTAGACTGAAAAAAGGCAATTATTTGCGTTTTATATACTTTATATATATAAGCAGGAGAAATTATATATTATGAGTTTTGATAACGTAAGCAACTATACTCTTAATAGGTATCAAGGACAGTGTAATCCTTCTTGTACATGCCGTCAGCAAAGTACAACTTATACTGCTATGCCTGCTTTATTTGATTTCGGAATGCCGATGACTATTGGGTTCGGGTGCCAGCCATTCAATTTTATGGGGGGAACTCTTGTTAATCCGTTCTTATTCCAAATATTTAATCCTTTTCAATTATTAAATAATTTAAATATTAACTTCTCACTGCCGCAGCCGGCGATTAATTCACCAGCTGCAGATTTTTCTGCGTCGATGCCTTTAGGGACATCTATGACCTTTGGTTCGCTTACTCTTCCTGCACCCGTGGTATCATCTGTTATAAAAGATACGACGCCACCGCCCGGCTCTAAAAAATCTACATCTTCAATTTCTGCTTTTAGTAACCAAAAAGCAACACTTCTAAAAACGGTAGAAAAAAATGATGATAGTTTTGCAGACCAATTGAAAGAAAAAGGTGTTGTGTATAATCCCGAACTCGGGCATAACCTAGCAAAATATACAATTAATCACACAACCGGCGGAACTGGGCGATGTGCTCATTATGTTAATAACGCGCTAGAAGAATATAATATAAATGCAAAACGCGATAACCATGCGTATACACGGGCAGAAGTACTTGCAAATGACAGTAACTTTACAGAAATTACTGTAAGCAATAAAGAAGATTTGAAAAAACTGCCTGGCGGTTCGGTTGTTGTTTATGATCAGGGTGCTTGCAACTACAGCAGCGAGCACGGGCACGTATTTATCGCAACAGGCAACGGCGGTGCCGCCTCTGATCACTTACAAAACAGTATTAAGTATGGTGACGGAGTAAGAGTATTTATCCCGACCAAACAGACTGAGGCTACAGTGTAGCTAAATATTCATTAATAGCTTTTGCGGCTTTTTTGCCCGCACCCATAGCATTAATGGCATTGGATTCGCCAACCGGTGCAACATCTCCGCCTGCGTAAATATGAGGAATTGATGTTTCGCGGGTATCCGGATTAACTACAAAATATCCTTTTCTGTCCACGTCAAAATCAAGACCTTCTGATTTCGCGGATTTTTGGATAATCGGGTTAGGTCCTGTCCCTAACGCAACAATAACTGTATCAACATCCATGTCTATATATTTGCCTGTGCCTACAGGAGAGCGTCTGCCGGATTCATCCGGTTCTCCGAGTTCACAGACTTCAAATTGCATAGATTTAACGTAGCCGTTCTCTCCGATTATTTCGTGCGGGGCAAGTAAGAATTTGAAAATAACACCCTCTTCCTTTGCATGCCTGATTTCTTCAAGCCTTGCCGGCAGTTCTTTTTCCGTTCTTCTGTAAACTATATAAACAGTTTTATACCCGACTCTTACTGCAGTTCTTGCCGCATCCATTGCAACATTACCGCCGCCGATTACAGCCGCTTTTTCTCCTACTCTTAAAGGGGTTGCGGTATTGGGATCATTGGCATGCATTAAATTAACTCTTGTTAAAAACTCGTTTGCGGAAGATACTCCGTTTAAGTTTTCACCCGGAATATTAAGCATCTTGGGTAATCCTGCCCCCGAACATATAAATACGGCATCATATCCGTCTTCTTTTAATTGTTCAAGCGTGATTGATTTCCCTACAATTACATTCTTTTTAAACTTTACACCCATAGCCTTAAGTGTTTCAATTTCTCTGTCAAGAACGGTCCTTGGGAGTCTGAACGGAGGAATTCCGTATCGTAAAACTCCGCCAAACTCGTGGAGTGCCTCAAAAACTGTAACATCGTGCCCCGCTTTCCTTATATCAGCGGCGGCAGTGATGCCCGCGCAGCCCGAACCGACGATTGCTACACGTTTACCGGTAGGCATAATTTGAGGAGTGACTACAGAAGTATTATCGCCGACATAACGCTCTAAAGCCCCGATTGCAATCGGTTCGCTTTTAATTCCTAAAATACATTTCCCTTCGCACTGGCGTTCCTGAGGACAAACTCTACCGCATACCGAAGGCAGCATTGATGTTTGTCTTATGATGTCACCAGCAAGCTGCAGGTTGTCTTCCTTGATTGCTTTTATAAAATCGGGGATATTTATATTTACGGGGCAGCCCTTAACGCACTGCGGATTTTTACAGTGTAAACATCTTTCGGCTTCTAATTTAGCCTGCTCCGGTGTAAAATTCTCTTCAACCGGATTGAAATTCGTTTTTCTTATATCAGGGTTTTGTTCTTTTGGTCTTTGTCTCATATTTTACTCTCCTCGGTTATATTTTACTCCAAACCTGAGTTATTCATCAACCTGTTATATTCTCTTTTTAGAAAATCTTTTCCCGGACGCTCAATAATAATATTATCCCAGGGTAGTTTTTCTTCTGTATCAAATTCTCTTGTTACAAAATAATCAGTATCAAGTTTTAAGTCTTTTGCCGCGGATTTATAGGCCCCTAATTTACCTCCCTGCTTGTATACCTGATAAAGGTAAGGCGAAAGTGTTTCATCCCCGCGGGAAATAAGCGTCTGGCAGTAGTCCCATTTAACACTTGTGAACTTTGATTTTACTCCTATTTTAGCAAGTTCTTTTGTAAGATATTTTTGTTTTTTTTCAAGTGAGGAATTGTCTTCTCTTGCCGCCCACTGGAAAGGGGTGTGCGGTTTTGGAATAAAGGTTGAAAAAGAGAAGGTTAAATCAAGCTTTTTATCCGTTTGTTTAATTTTTTTACCCAGAGTAATAAATCCGTCGATGTCTTCACTCTTTTCTGTTGGTAATCCGAGCATACAATAAAATTTTATTCCTTTTAACCCCGCATCTGATGCAAGTTTAACGGCGTTTAAAATCTGTTCTTCTTCAAGATTTTTGTTTATAATTTTTCTTAACCGGTCGGTTGCGGCTTCAATAGCAATAGTAAAGGTCTTTTGACCTGAGAGCTTAAGCAAGTGCAAAACATCGGGTGTAACTGCATCAACTCTGAGAGATGAAAAATTTAGATTAATATTTTCGCCCGCCTCTATTTTGTCAATTGCATACCTGCAGATTTTATCAAAATCCGGATGTGCGCTGATCTGCGCCCCGAGTAGTGCTATGTTGCTTGTATATTCTAACCCTAATTCTATTTTTTCTGTAATTTCCTCGTAACTGACAAATCTTACAGGCAGATTTAGATATGATGCGAGACAAAATCCACAGCGGTTATAGCATCCCCGCTCAACTTCTATAATGAAGGTGTCAGGGAAATACGCTCTGCTGCTTATTATAGGAGTGTAAACGCATTTATTTATTTTATGCGTAACTTTGTGTGTTGTATTTCTTAGAGATGGAACAAGTACTCCGTCAATCTCTGCAAGTTTTTTCAAAACGGTATCTTTTGGCGTTTCCTTATTATTTTTTAAAACGTCAATTACATTTCCTAACAGTTCTTCCCCGTCGCCTACTAAAAAGAAATCAAAAAAATCAAAAAAAGGTGCGGGATTAGAGGTAATAACGGGCCCGCCTGCAAATACAAGAGTTCCTCGCTCTTTTGCCTGAATAGGAATATTGAGCTTTTCTAGTATTTCAAATGCTCCGGTAAAGTCCATTTCGAAGGACAAAGAAAAAGCTATCGCATCAATAGGTGTGTTTGGCAGTGCATCGTATCCGTTTTCAGTATCAACATTAAAGACATTTACATCCTCTCTTTCATCCATTAATTTGTATAGCCATAAGTATCCGAGGGAGGAAAGTGCAAAGCTTTCGGGTCCAGGGAAGCACATTGCAAGGTTAAAAGCATTTTTATCAGCTTTAATCGGTGCGTATAAATATTTGTATGAGGAATTATGTTTCATCTTTGTTAATATTCTTTATATATAATTCGTCAACCAATACGCACACGGTTGCTGCTATTGCAGGTGCAAAAATAACTCCGATTACGCCAAGAAATTTAGCAGTAACAAGAATTGAGAAAAATATTACCAGCGGATGTAAGTCCATAAATTTTGAGAATATGTATGGTCGTAATAAATTGTTTTCAGCCCATTGAGCCAGCAAAAATGCTATAGTTATTCCTATGAGAACAGGAATGCCCATCTGCCAGCATACTGCAATTGATATAACATATGCTATGAGTGGTCCTACAACCGGTACTATATCCAGAACTCCGGTTATAACGCCGAGGATAACAGCGTAATCAACTCTCATAAGAAGAAGAGCAATTGTAAAAATAAAGCCTACGGCTGCCATTGTTACAACTTGCGCAAAAACGTATCCGCCGATTTTTTTAGAAATCGTTTCCAGTATTTCGTCTACGTTTTTTCCGTCTTTTTTAGGAAATAATTTTACTATTGATTTTTTAATGTAGGATTCATCAAGCATGAAGTAATATGTTATTAAACAAAATGCAAAGAAGTTTACCAATGCAGATGCTACACCTATTGTAATTGTAATTGAGCGGTTTACGAAATCAGATACAAACTCGGACGCGTGCTGGAATAGGGAAGAGGCATCAATAAGGGAGGTTAATTTATATCCCAGTAAATTCATGTTTAACAAATATGTTTTAAGTTTGAAGAAATGTTCGGGCAGTTGTTGAAACAATAGTTTAACCTGCTCGTAAGACAGTATAACCGGTATAAATAGGATGAAAATAACAAAAACAAGTGCAAGCAGTACCAGAGCTACTGCCAGCGAACGTTTCATTTTCTTTTCTAACTTATTAACTATCGGGTTAAAAGAGCATGCAATGACGTAGGACGCAAAAAATAACATTATTACATTGCTGACCTGTGATAAAAACCATAAAGCAACAAGTATCAGTGCAAAAACAATTATATTTTTAACCGTAATGTATTCTTTTAATCCGTTAAACGACATATCCCGCTCCTTTTTTTTTATGATTATACCAGACATATATAACTAATACAATGAATAAGTGTGATGATATAAATTATTAAAAATGTGGTATATAAATAACGTAGGAAGGATAGATATGCTAGAAACAGAAGAATTGACCGTTATAGACGGGCATAAAATTAATTTTGAACGTGATGAATTTCCAATGATTAATGATATCAGAGAAATTTATGACATTAATTTAGAAAAATCAATTGATAACTGCCGGAATGGTCTTATTACAAGAGAAGCATTTGACAATAAAAATATATGGGGAATTAATGTAAATGTTACTGCCCGTGATGTTGTGCAAATTGAAGATAATATTTATGAAATAAAATCAGGACTTGACGGACTGTCATTACAATTATTTGGCAAAGAAGGTTTAATCTTTGAATTTAAAACCGATAAAAATTTCAAATTGTCTGAAAAAGAATATGGTAAACATATAACATCAGAGCATAATCATAATCTTAGATATTATTCAAGCGGTGACACAAGTGTTATAAGCAATGATTTAACCAATCGTATTGTTAAATATTCGTCATCCGAAAATATAAATAATCATATTTATACAAAGTATTATGAGTTCCTTGACAAAGATAATATAGCGGTTTATCTTTTGTTAATTGATTTTGTCCCGTATAGAATGACAACTTATTATGACAATAATACAAAGTACGATACTTTGAATTTTTACTACAAACAATAATTTCTTAAATTAAAAAAACTCCGGCGCTAACCGGAGTTTTTTTATATTAAATTCATAATTACTAACAAGAGTAAGAACATGAACTGCCTGTTGATGCAGATGAAGTCGATACAGATGCCGATGCAATACTTGTTCCAATTGAGCCGGTGCTGAAACTTGCAGCAGGAGCAGATGCAATAGAACCTGCTGTTTCTACCGGAGGTGTTGCGTATGCTGTATAATCAACCTGTGTCGGATTTGAAAAATCACAAACATCAAATCCGCCCCAGGCAATCGAACCTGCTGTTTCGACTGCTGATGAATCAGCTCCGATTATGGGTGAATAATTATCGACATTTGAAACCGCATTTGTATATTGATTTTCTGTTGATGCAGGTTGAAGTATTGTTCCAAAACTTGAAGTACCTAATGCCATTTTAATATCCTCTTAACATATCTTACATATATATAAAGTCAAAAAAAAAACTTGAATTTCAACAAGTAAATCTTTTGTAACAAAACTTAACAAATTACAAATTATTCTTCGTAGTAATAATTTTCTATATTTTACTTATAATGTAAAA
>CALUTH010000005.1 GCA_944323635.1 Candidatus Gastranaerophilales bacterium | reverse complement strand
TAAAACTTGCTTCTGCGCAGGATAAGTTGAATGACGGCTTCGGTCAGTTTATGCAGAAACATGCAGCACACCTCTACGGCGCAATGGGCAAAACAATTGTCCACAATCTTGGCGACATCCTATCGGCTATTTAGTTTATTGACTTTCAGACCTCTGTTTTTGTACAATAAAACTGTTGAGGCTTGTATGAAAAAAGTTTTAGTATTTTTGACAATGCTTTTATTATCAGGATATTGTTATGCGGAGCCAGTTGATTTTAAAGACATTCCGGTTAACGCTTCCGTTTATTATAATCCGGAAACCGAAACCTGGGGTTCTTCCTGCCTGGATAAGTGTATAAAATTTACCAGAAGCCTTACTGACGGCAGCAACAAATTTTCCGTTTATATTACAAACGGTTTGGAATATGACCCTAACTCGACAAGAGAATTTTTTTATAACGGGGATTTAATAGGATATAACCATAATACACTTAAATTTCACAGGTTGTATTTTGAAGACGGCGCGTTAAAAACCGAAAAATTGAACGAAAAAGAACTTCAGGAGATGTTTCCTGATTGCAAAATAATAAGGGTTTCAAACTTTTATGACAATACAATGAAAATTAAACGCCCGCTGTTTAAAGACCAGAAATTTCTTATTATGAACGATACAAATACAATGTTCTACAATTATTACTTTGAAAATCTTGATAATTCAAATGAAGCGTTTAACTGTATTTTTACCCCGAAGCGTGCAAGAAAATATTATTTCTCTCCGCGTGAAAAAAGCGTGCTTTATAACAAGTATACTTTCCTTATAAGGTATATGATTTAACGGATAAAGGAATAACGGATGAAAGGGATAATATTTGATTTTAACGGAACACTGTTTTTTGACTCACAGCTTCATTATGATGCGTGGCGGATTTTCTCAAAACGCTTGAGGGGCTATCCTTTTACGGATGAAGAGATGCAGAAATACATGTTCGGGCGTACAAATTCGGATATTATAGAATATGCAACCGGTAAAAAACCATCTCCGGATATTGTTGAAAAACTGGCAAAGGAAAAAGAAACGCTTTACCGCGAAGAGTGTTTGCGCAGGCCGGAGATTTTAAAACTGGCGCCCGGCGCGGAGAAGTTTCTGGACTGGCTTAAGGCAAATAATATTCCTATGACTATTGCGACAATGTCCGAGTGGGATAATGTGGCGTTTTATATTGATATTTTTAAACTCTCACGCTGGTTCGACCTTGATAAAATAGTGTATTCTAACGGGAAAATCCCCGGCAAACCCGCACCTGATATTTATGAAATTGCGGCGCAAAACCTCGGGTTTAACCCCGCCGAATGTATTGTTGTTGAGGATGCAATTTCCGGTATAAATTCTGCGCGTGCGGCAGGTGCAGGATTGATTATTGCAATATCATCGGTTGAACCTGTTGAATACTATAAGAATATTGAAGGTGTGAGTGGTATTATACGCAGCTTTGACGAATTTGACCGTTCGCTTTTTGATATAAAACAGCCTCAATTATTAAAATAAGTCATCAAGCAGCCATGAGTAGAATAACGCATCCCAGATACTGAAATTCCAGCCGTCAAACCAGCCGCCTCCGCTGGTTGCTGATTTGTGAATATTTTTGAGTACACCTATTGCTTCTTCATACAATTTGGCAAGCATTTCGGATTTTGTCGCATTTTGCTCTTCGGGGCGGTTGTTTTTTGCTGCAAGTTTGTTAGTATAATATCTTTCGGTATATCCGCCGGCTCTGTATGCGCGTATTTCGTCTTTCAGTGCAGCCGCCATTTGTTTTACAATCGTTTTATTTTCTTTTGTGGAACTATCCAGTCCCAGTGAATAAAGCGTGTCTTCAATCTTATCCCGCATAGCCCCGAATGAGGAACGTGAATCGCCGCTAATTTGTTTTAAAAGTCCTTCATTCGTAAGCGGATATTCCGTGAAACCGTGGTTTGCGGAGTCTCCAAGATTTGACATTTCTAAAAGTGATTGCTGAAAACTTAAGAGTTTTTCGTTAACCTTTTCAGAATATTCTTCAAGATACCGGTTTAAAAACTTTTTCCCTCTGATTTTTATTTCGAGTTTTTCATTAAAAGCCGCAGGGGATGATAATCTCGTTATGACGTGTTCCAACTCGTGAGAGACCGTGTTTAACAATTCCGGCTGTTTCATTTCGTTGATTTTCAGATTGAGAAGTATTTTTCCAGATTTTGGACCGGCGAGAACGGAGGATTTTTGTGAAATGTATAAATAATTGATAAAATAATCGTCTAATCCGAGTTCTTTTTTGATAAAATCTGCAAATGTTTTGTAGTCTTCGCTGAAAATGACTTTGCCGGCTTTTTTCTGCCCGAGTTTTTTAGTCAGGATTTCACGTATTTGAGCGGTGTTGATTTTTTCTCCGGTGTTTAAAACAATATCTGCAAGCTCTGTCCCTATTTCTTTTGAGAGTGCTTCAATTTTTTTTACTGGTATAGTGCCGGATGCCTTGTATGCGATACCGTACGCTGCAAGCGCAGCAAGGGTAAGTCCGCCGAGGGCTAAGCCTGTTGTTTTAAAAAAGGATTTGGCTTTACCGGAAGAGGCTTTTGCCGGTTCGGACTTCTCCTGTGAGACTTTATTGTTCGCTTGATTTGTTGATGTGAAACTCTTGACTTTTACTGGTGTGACAGGATAAATACGCATAATTGGGTACCTTTGTTTCTATTAAAACAGGTCAAGATAAATTTTGCATAAAAAGTCTGTATTTTATACAAAAATTTTACACTTTTTAACAATAGGAATTTCGGGGGCTGCGCACCCCCGCGCCCCGCACCAGGGGCAAATCAGTAGGATGCGGTTAATCACAGATTTACCGCATCCGCATTAATAAATGTTTTAAACTTCCCCTGCTTCAAGGTAGTTTTGGGCGCAGGTTTCATTTGTGTATTTTTCTGCTGTCTCAACCGCGCGTTGGGCAATTTCTTTAAGGTCTGTGCGGTTTATGATTTCTCTTAATTTGTCTTCAAGCTCTCCGACTGCGCATACAAATCCGTTAACTCCGTCTTCAATAATCCCGTCGATGCCGTCGCCTCTGGTGCAAACCGTAACACAGCCGCAGGACATCGCTTCAAGGTACACAAGCCCGAAAGTTTCATGGACGGATGGCAGTACAAAAATATCCGACGCACGCATACGCTCAAGGACTCTGTCGTGGGAGAGATGACCTAAAAATACAACATCTGCGGACATTTTCATTAACTTTTGTTTTTCTGCGCCGTCGCCGATTACCGTAAGCTGTACGCCGTCTATGTTTTTGCACGCCTCAATGACTTTATCGACATTTTTGCGCTTGATAAGGTTTGCGCAGGTAAGAACACGTTTGTAATCGGATTTAATGCCGTCCATATACCGCGGTTTTTGTTTTATCTGAGTTTTGGCGGGAGTGACATCCACGCCTGAAAGTGCGGTGAATGTTTTTGAAATATACATCGGGTATTCTTTTATAAACCTGTTTTTTAATACGATAGAGCGGCAGGCAATGTTAGATGCCTTTTTGTGCGCTTTTTCAAGTTCGTTTTTAAAATAAAATCTGTAAATCGGTTTTGTTAAAACATCAAAATCAGATGCGTGGACACCTGCCACAAAATCTACTCCGAGATGCAGGGCAAAAATTTCTCCTGACGGCATGTGGGCAAAAATTCTGTCATATCCGTCAATATCAATACCTTTTAATTTGTTTTTTATATTAAACCAGAACGGTGTGAAATAATTGACGTTGTAAACATTACCGTACCATCCGGTTCTGTAGAACGGTTTTTTGCGGATGAAAGAGTTTAGAAGAAAATTGGGCTTAATAACGTCCACTTTGTGCCCTTGAAGCTCCCAGGATTTAACAAAGTTATAAAGTGTTCTTGGTGTATTAATCTCATCTTCTTTAACCGGATACAAATCAGTAATCATCAATATTTTCATCACACATCTCCATACTTGTTTTTCTCGAAACAGAGAATATTTATCAGCGAAAGTATCATTACTATTGCCAGAAGAACGACTGCAAGCGCCGATGCGTACCCTAAATCAAGGTTTTCAAACGCCCGTTCATATATATAGTATACAATAGTTTTGCTTGAATTTAAAGGTCCGCCCTTTGTCATAACGTATATTTCCGCAAAAACTTTCATCGCTGAAATAGAACTTATGGTTGTTACAAGCGCTATAACCGGCATGATATGCGGGATGGTGACTGTCAAATGTTTGCTGAAAAATCCCGCACCGTCGACGTCACACGCCTCATAAAGTTCCTGCGGCACGGACATAAGCGCCGCAAGGTAAATCATCATATAATACCCGATACCTTTCCATATAGTTACAAAAGCGACCGACATAAGTGCAAATCGTGTATCGGTAAGCCAGCCAATGGGATTTAAACCTATAAGTGATAAAAAGTAGTTTAAAATCCCTTCCTGCGCATAGAGCCATTTAAATGCGATTGCAGCAACAACAATCGAAACAATTACGGGAAAATAAATAAGAAGTTTGTACAGAGTAATTCCTCTGAGTTTCTGATTAATAAGTATTGCCAGAAACAGCGGGAAAATAACAAGTACGGGAACCGCAATAATCAGGTACAGAAAGGTGTTTAGCAGCACCTGATAAAAAATTGGCGAATGCAGAAGTTTTACGTAGTTATCAAGCCCGACCCACTGCGGATTGTATATTGATGCCGAATAATCCTGAAACCCTAAGAAAATTGTCTGCACAAACGGGATAAAAAAGAATACTAAAAGTACAGCCAGAGCCGGCAGTAATAATAAATATGGTGAGTATTTTGCGTAAAACTTCATATTAAAATCCCGTTAAATACAATTGTACCAACCGTCAGAAAAAATACAATACAACCGGTATACGAGATTTTTTGCCCTTATTCTCTTAACATTTTGTTACTTTTGTTATGAGTAACGGCAAAATTAGGAATATCTTTAATATTTTTAGAATAAATTTTACAAATCTTTACAAAATTTATTTTTTATGCTGCTCTAATTCACTATTTTCAACATTCTGGGAGGCTCATAACAAAAGTAACAAAATGTTATGAAATCTTAGGAAAGGATTTTGATGTTAAACTATTTTCTAAAAATGATGGATGGCGGAAAGGTCAATTTCGGCAATATAAAGGCGGGTGCGAAACTGGAAGATGTAAAAGACTCAAAATCCGCGTCTATTTTTAAAGCACTTGATGGTAACAACAATAATGTAATTGATGAACAAGAACTCCGTACATTTTTAGAAAAAGTTAAGGATTTTGCATCCGGGGGAAATAAGGCAAACCTCGGGGATAAAGAGTTTAAAGCCTTGCAACAGGCTTTGGGTGAGAAATTCAGTAATTTGACGAAAGAAGAACTACTTACATTTATCAAACAGTTGTCAGAGAACACAAGCGGGCTAAAAACCGTAACAACCCACCCGAACGGCGAAACCGAATATATTTATGAAGACGGCAGTCGTGTTATGACACATCCTGACGGGATGACAGAATATATTGAGGAGGACGGCTCTTCGGTTACGCGGGATAAAGACGGGAATATTACTAACCGAACAATCAAAAAAGGAAGTATAACTATTGCATACCGCAAACTTGATGACGGCGGGACTGAATACGTGACCAGTGACGAAACAACCGGCGTTACGGAAACAGAAGTCAGAGATAAGAACGGAAAAGTTGTTTCGCAATCAGTTATAGAGGATGGTGTTGAAACTAAAACAAATTACCTTGATAACGGTGTTAAAGAAATCAGTACAATAGAAAACGGTGTAACAACAACCACACATTTTGAAGATAAAAACGGCAATCTGTGCGACAGATACGGAAATCCGTTAGAAACTGCTCCGACAGAAGAGGAGACAGCGGCGGAGGAAGAAACTCCCAAACAAACAAGAGTTGTCGTTCAAAACGGCGAGAGTATTGCGGCTCTTGCAAAGAAATTCGGCTGTACCGCGCAGGAAATAATTGACGCAAACCCTGGTCTTGTTAAAGGGAAGGCGCCTAATCAGTATTTTCTTGCGGGTGAAGAAATCACAATTCCGCGCGAAGTATCCGCCGAAGCGCTTGCCGGACGTCAAACTAAGGAAGAGGCAGAGGCGGCTTATACGGCTATGGCTGCAAGACAGCAGGCTATTGAGACGGAGGCGGCTGCAAGAAAACCGATTACCTGGACGGAGAGAAACTATAATACTTTTGAAGAGATTGCAATACAGCTTTTTAAAAGGGAAGGGCTTGCAAATCCGACAAAAGAACAGATTGATGCAAGAATTGAAGATTTGAAAAAATCAAACCCTGATTTAAAAGACGGCGAATTAAAGGGCAAAAAAATTAAAGCTAATGTTAATGAGGGGATGTATGAGCGTATACAGGCAAGAAATGCAAAAGCAGATGAGTATAACCAAAAAGTTGATGAAAGACAGAATGCAGAGGCGCTGGCAAAAGAGTTTTATGACATAGCAGATAATAACAGCGGCTATACTTCAATGAGAAAAATGCAGGCATTTCTGGATGAAAAAGTTACTGACGATAATATTGAAGCGCTGCTTGATGCCTATGATAATGCAAAACAGGGTGATTCCTCCATAATTGATACCGTAACAAGCGAGGTAATGCCGAGCGGCGACAGAACTGCACAAAAACATGTTTTAAGAACAATAATGGCAAAACTTATTGAGGCGGCGCGCAAAGCGGGTGTGTCCGAAGGTGATATTAAAAAAGCAAATGATGATTTTGAAGCAAGTATAAAGAAAGAATACGACTCCAGGAGCAGCGCGTTCAGACGTACAAATCCGCTTGAGATGGAAAAAGCCATAGATTTTCTAATAGGCGCCATTGCCGCTAAGAAAACCGATAACGTAGAAGAAATGACCGATGCGGAAGCTATAAATGCTTTTAACGAAGATTTTGCGGCAAACGACGCGGAAGCACAGACAGCGTATAAAGACGCAAGAGCGGAAGAGGGCTGGGCAGCAAAAGTCGGCGACACTGTTTGCGGCTGGTTCGGGTGTACAACAATAGAAGAAATGGATGCAAAACTCGGTAAGAACGCGGAAGCCGTCAAACGTCTTGCAACCGCAAACACGGAAGAAGAGTTTAAAGCAATTTATAAAGAAATTTTCGGTATAGAATTTGATAAAAATAAAATAGCGGCAAGAGATGCTGCGCTCAGCAACTATTACGAGGCGGCAATGCTTGATGCCACTATAAATGTAATAAGTGACCTTTTAAAGACCGCTGATGGTATGAGTTATAACGATTTACGCAGTGCCGTTAAAGAGAAATTCCAGCTTGATGATGAAAAAGTTGATGCAATTATTGCATCTTACGCGAATTCTCTTGATATTCCGGCAGACAGTGATGACGCCAAACGTACACTTATGCTGCAATTTTTAAGAGACACACATACAAATTCATCGGAAGCGTTCATGGAACTGACCAAGGGCAAAACTCTGGAGCAAATGGGTAAGGATTTGGAACTCCTTAACAAGAGCGCCTTCGGTACAAATGATATAGTTAAAGATGTTGTACAGTTTAACCAGAATATGGTTATGACAGAGATGATAACGGAGGGCGCGTTTGAAGTCGCAGGTACAATTGCACTGGCGTTTGTTCCGGGACTCGGACAGGCTGCAATGGCAAGACTTGCGGTAAGCGCTGCCAAATGGGGTAATAAAGCGGTCAAATTAACGAATACACTTAAAAAAGCGGAAAAATTATTTGAAACGGCTGATAAACTTCAAAAGGGTAAGGCACTTACATCAAATATTGCTAACAGGGGTACGCAAATAGGATCACAGATGGTAAATGCCGGAGTTGCGACGGCGGCGGTTGATTTATCAAACGGCGATGAGGTAAAAGAAGTCGTCAGAAAAACTCTTATGAATATGTCATTTGCCGGGGTTGGTGCATCATCCAGCGTCCTTGCACCAAAATTGATGAAAGCCTTTGGGATAAATAAAGTACTTGCAAATGAGATTGCGGAAGAGATTATTAATGCTGCAGGTACTTATGGCGTAACAAAGATTTCCGGCGACGATTACGGTTCAACCGATGCATTTATCGACTTTGTAACCGGTCTTGTAATGGCAAGAGTTTCTCATGTTAAACAACCAAACGGCGGCAGTGTTAATACTCCCACTCTTGATAAGGCATCTTCTCAAGGAAATGCCGTACCGTCGAGTGTAAAAGTCGGCGAAAAGAAGGCTGCTCAAATTCGTGATGAAGTGGTTGCTATGCTTAATGATAAGACCCAAACAGGTAAAGGTATAAATGAAATTGAGTTTAAACAAATAAATGAATATCTTGCAACTATAACAGATGAGGCACAACTTAAGGAGCTTCAAACACTTCTTGCCGGTAAGAAAATGACCTCTGCGCAAAAGAAACAATTAAAGGAGGCAATTACTGCAAAAGCTGAATTACTTAAGAATACACCAACCCCGGAAACACCCGCGGAAGTACATTCAAAAGAACCCGCAGATACTCCTGAACCGCCTGCTGCTGTTAAAAGCGAAGCACCTGCAGAGGTACGTCCTGATGAATCTGTTGACACACCGGAAAACTCTGCGGCAGTTAAAAATAATGATCCGGCAAATGTTAAACCGGAAGACGAGGTTAAACCGGAAAGTATAAAAGACGATGTAGATTCAATTTCACGGAAATCAATCCCCAGAGAAATCCGCAAACTCTGGAAAAATTGTAAAAAAAGAATTAAAAAAGTTATGTCTGAGGCGGCAGATATTGCAGCCGTTGATACAAAAACGGTTAAAGAACGCGGGAAAGCCCTGTTAAATAAATGTGAAACATTAATTACCGACTTAAAAACAATTGCTGCTAACGTTACAGGTGATGTTAAAGTAAAAATTCAGAATATAATTAATAATTTGCAGACAATGGTTAAACAGAAACTGGCAAAGCTTGGTGACAGTGTCCAAAATATGCAGTCATCTTCTTCCCGCAGGGCAGGTGTTCATCATAAGGCTCCTACGAGTGCTGAAGATACAGCGCTTCCTTATAGCAAGAAGGTGACGGTTGCATCTGATTCCAAAATAGTTCTGGGCGGACAGTTTGTACTTGATTTGTCAGACCCGAGGATTAGAGAAATTTTAAGCGACGGCAGGATTCACACAGTGGGGCGCAGCGGAGATATTCAGATACCGGATGCTTATAACAGGGTTTCCAGAAAGCACCTTGAAATCCAATTGGTAGGCGACAGAATTGTTGTCCGTGATATTTCTTCAAACGGCTCTGCGTTAAGAGAAGAATTGCCGGTAATTAATGAAGACGAACTGGTAAGAACGGCGGGTAACAACGGAAAAACTGTTAACGCCGACTATGTAAGAACATCACGAGAAGCACGCGCACACTTTAATGATGCTATAGAATCGGGTGATTATACCAGAGATTTGGACAGCTATATAGCAACAATGAACCGTGCGCACCAAATAGCTTATGCCGGTAAAGACGGACGCCATGAATGGTATTCAAAGGCAGGCGGCGGCAGTCTGGATATTCACCCCGGAGAGATCCGTAAAAGCGGTTCGTTGAGAAACTTACGCTTGAAGGAAGCGCAGGAGGTTGAAGCAATTGCGCGTAAATATGGCGATCCGTACCGTGTTACAAATGAAACCCAGCGGGTTAAACTGAAAGGTATCCCCGAAGAGTATCAACCTTCAGATATGTATTTTAACGGCGGGTATGTGCATTATTATCCCGATGCCGCAGGGCTTGAAAAATATTATTATAAAGAAATGCACAGAACGGCAAAAGAGGCGCTTGATTTGATTGAGCGCGGCGCCTCGGAAAAAGAAATATTGTATAAACTTGCGGAACATTATCAATATGCAGCAAACGCAAGACCCTACGGTCAAATCAATAATTCATTGTTTATGAACGAAATAAATACACTTTTAACACGTGCCGGCATGAAAACAATGCCGCACGGAATGTTGGACCACGCAGCACAGCGTTTGCAGCCTGATGCATTTAAAAAATACTTTGCCGACGAATATTATAAAACGGCAGTAGATACTCCTTCAACACCTGTTGAAACCCCTGCTCCGCAGCAACCTGCACAGCCGGTTAACAATAGCGGCAGACAGGCTGCTATGCATGCGGATGCATCGGGTGGGATTGCTCAGGCTATTAATTTTAATGCAACACATAGAATTAATGTTGGAGAAAAAGTATCGGATGGTTACAGAGACGCCGGCAGGAGTGTCCGATTTGATACCAACGGTAACATAACAAACCCTGAAAAAATTTACAGAGAAACCATTGTTGTTGATAGGACGCGGGATAAAAAATTACAGCAATTAATCAATGATATCAAGTCTAAGACTGCAAATATGACTGAAAAACAAAAAGCTCAATACCTGCAGGAGTACGTGCATAGATTGACAGGTGATGGTCATAGTGCCATGAATAATCTTAATGCATGGGAGGCGGCGCATAAAGGGCAGGATGTACTGCTTGGTGATATTGTAACTAATAAGCCGCCTATAGCAGTTTGCCGTCATAGAAGCCTGCTGTATAAGATTCTTGGCGATGAAATAGGTCTGAAGGTTGAATTACAGCGCGGCAATTTTTATAGCCAAAATGGCGGAGGCGGTCATGCTTGGAACACTGTAAGATTTAGCGATGGGACAAGCGCTATATTTGATGCAATGCATAACAGAAGCGCATCAACAACGCCGGGTAATGTAGATGATTATGCAAAATATTACTACGATGTTAATAATAGAAGCTTGTATAAAGATGGGCTTGCGCCCATCAAAACAAGTAATACTTCTACTTCTGCCTATTCTACACTTGGTGATGAAATCACAGGGGCTAAAAACCAATCAGAATTAGACAGAATACAGGCAAAATTAAACAGAATGCCCGATGGGGAAGAAAAAAGCAGGTTGCAGGCTATGCTGAATAAGAAAAACAGAGAAATCCGCGGCACTGCTGCTCCTGCCGCAAGTTCTACACATACCGGTACTGTCAGATTTTCTGCTAATGATATAAGTATTTCAACCTGTATTGATTATACTAATGGATTTAAAAATCTTGCCGGAAATGCAAGTTCTGTACCCGATGTGCGCAGATGGTTAACAGAGGGAGTGCCGGGTGGCGGCAGCAGACCTTATGCCGTTAAATATAATGCAGACCAAACAGAAACAATTATGGTTATAGGACTTCCGGGACGGCAAGGGTCTAATGTGACACTCAAAGTCAGCGGTTATGTACCGGAGGCAAATGTAGAAAAACTTGCTCAATATGTGCAGGAGAATATCGCAAAGCTCGGAGACTTTACCGGTATGTTAAGCAAGATTGAGATGCTTGGGCATAAAGGGTTTGCTGATATTTTAAGTGATGCTGCTCCTGCTCCGTCACCGCGGGCATCTGTCGCTGACAACAAGTCATCCGCTCCGGCAGGTAAAGCCGCCGCTGATAATAACTGAACGCTTGGCGCAAGAGGGAGAGGGTTTGAGCATTACTCCAATGCAGTAACAACGGTAGATAATATACAGCCTGATGACGTAATTTGTCAGGGAAACTTTATGGGATATACACAAATAACAGAGAATAATAGTTTCCATGTAGATGTTGGTATATGCGATAACAGCGCCATGTATTGGACACCCGATTATCACATCGGATATTCAGTTTACAACAATGAAAAAGGCGTAACCATAGTCGGATGTTCAATGTTGGACCATGTCAACCGCCCAGGCAGTTTTCAAATTATTTTAAAAGGTCTGGTATCGGATACTGATGCAAAAGAGCTTATCGCATATCTGAAAGAAAAGCAATTAATTCCCAAAGCAGCACGGGATATTGATAGTTCCTGGACGCGCCAAAACGCACCGGAAATCCAAAAAGCCGTAGCCGAGTTTTTTAATAACAAAAATAGGGTATAAGCAGCCTACAAGTTTTTTGTCGGGCTAAAGCCCGACATATAATACTAAACTGTCATCCCGAACTTGTTTCGGGATCTTACCGGAAATCAAGTATAACGCCAAGTTGGCAAGATGCCGAAGCGCGAATGAGCAGAGGCTGAAGGGCAAAATGGGAATTTTGCCCGTAATGCCGTTTAACGCGAGTGAGCAAGAGCCAAGTTCAGCATGACAAAATAATTTATCATGGACAGTTGTGCCCTTGAATGGGATAAGGGAGTTTTTCACTTCCCTAATGTTGGCTTAATCCCAAATCTGTAGTATAATCACATTGTCATGATGAAGGATTTAAATAAACTGTCTGTTGCGTTTTACTGGCATCTTCATCAGCCGGTATATCAGCTGGAAGATACTTTTCTTATGCCGTATGTACGTTTGCATGCGGTCAAAGATTATCTTGATATGCTGCTTTTTCTTGAGAAATTCCCTTCATTAAAACTTAATTTTAATATCGTCCCTTCACTCATTGATTCAATCTTGAGTTATGTAGAAGACGGTTACACCGACGTGCAGCAGGATTTGACCCTCTCTGATGTTGATGAATTGACAGATGACGAAAAAGCCTTTATCCTGAATAACTTTTTTACCGCAAACTATGAAACAATGATTTTAAAAAGCGAGCGGTATACACAGCTTTATAAAAAACGGTTCAGGACACAGGAAGCGAACCTTGAAGATTTTACAAGTCAGGATTATTCCGACCTGATGGCGCTGTTTAATCTTGCGTGGGTTGACTCCTCTCACAAAAGCCGCTACCCTGAATACAGGTATTTATTTGATAAGCGGGAAGGGTTTTCGTTCGATGACCGCCGGAACATCATCCGCCTGCATTTGAAAATAATGGGTGATATAATTCCCGCTTATAAAAGGTTTCTAGATGAAGGGCGGATAGAGATTACGACCAGCCCTTACTATCACCCGATACTTCCTGTTTTGCAGGATATTAAAGCGGTCTTAAGAGATGCCGATACTATGGAAGGGCTGCCGCCGCGGTTTAATATGTCACTGGATGCGAAAAAACAAATTCGTTCGGGGCTTGACAGGATAGAAGAGGTTTTCGGCGTCCGCCCGAAAGGTTTATGGCCGCCTGAACTCTGTTTGAGTAACAGAACCCTGAACACGCTTGCGCAGGAAGGGATTGAGTGGACTATATCGGACGAGGCAATCTTATCCGAATCAATTGATTTTCCGTTTATAAGGGATTTTAAAAGCAATCTTGAAGACCCTTACCAACTGGTAAAAGTTTACGAATTTAAAGACAAGTATGCGCCCGTAGATATTATCTTTAGAGACCGCTCGCTTGCAAATCTTATAAACTTCGAATATGCAAACATTGATAACAAAATGGCTGCAAGGGATTTGTACGACAAAATAAAATCAATTCAATCCAAACTTTTAGTCTCTCCCGACGATACCCACCTGCTTACAATTGCGCTGGACGGTGAAAATTGTTGGGAGCGGTATGACAATGATGGTACAGAGTTTTTGGATACAATTTATTCGGAAATAGAAAACGACCCGAGCCTTGAAACAGTCCTTATCAGCGATTATATAAAACAGGATAGGCATAAAAAAGAACTGAAAAAGATTTATGCAGGCTCCTGGATTAACAACAGTTTCCGCTACTGGATAGGCGATAAAGAAAAGAATACCGCCTGGGCGAGCGTAAAGCATGTCCGCGATGATGTTTTTGCATACAAAAAAGAACACCGCGATATTCCTAAATCGTTGTTTGATGACGCGATGAACGAACTCTATATCTGTCAGGGCAGCGACTGGTTCTGGTGGTACGGCGAACCTAACAATTCAGGGCAGGATTATATTTTCGACTATATTTTCAGGGAGCGGCTGAAAAATATTTACAAAATTCTCGGCACAAATCCGCCGGAATATCTTGAAACTCCGTTTATTACAACAAACGACCTCGGGATGAAGTATCCGGAGGCTTTGCAAACACAAATTATTGACGGCAGGCTTTCTTCTGATACAAACTGGAGCAATGCGGGCAGCATAATTATCCCTGACGGACCTGTTTATCAGGAAAACAAGATTTTTGACAAAATATCGTTCTGCAATGATACAGAAAATATTTATCTGCGGATTTATACCAACAAAAATTCCGAAAAGCTTTCAAAAAAAATCAACCAGTTCCATATTTATACACGGAATGCGTCGGTAATCACTCCGCGTGCGCCAATAAGACTTATTGACAAAAATGAAGAAAACTCGCTTATAGTAAAAGAAAAGTTTAACAACGAACTTCTGCTGATAATTATTAAAGATGAACTCTTCCCGATAAGGTTTCTCAGTGTGCGTGAAGAGAATTGCTGGCGCCTTGAGGGGATAAATAATATAGAGATTAAGTACGAGGATGTCATAGATATTAAACTCCCGTTTGCGGATTTGGGAATAAACAGCGGCGATACTCTGGAAATGTTCTTTGCAACCTCGGACAACGGGATTAAAGATACCTATATCCCTAATGATGCCCTTCTTGTCCTGAAACGTCCGGCAAAGACCGTTACGGAAAATGATGTCAAAGATATTGAAACTTAAAAACCGCAGGGCGGAAGTTTGATGGATGATGTTTAATGGATAATATGGAAAATAAAGGTGAAATATTAATATACAAAAGTCCGGATGGAAGTGTTAGTATTGACGCTCATCTGGAGGATGAGACAATATGGCTTACGCAAAAAGGCATGGCAGAACTGTTTGGCGTCAAAACACCTGCAATAAGCAAACATTTAAAGAATATTTTTAAAGAGGGAGAACTAAAAGAAGAAGTGGTTATTTCCGTTTTGGAAACAACCACAAAACACGGGGCTATCAAGGGCAAAACACAAAGCAAATTAACACAATTTTATAATCTTGATGCAATAATTTCTGTCGGCTATAGAGTTAATTCAAGCAGAGCAACTCAATTTAGGATTTGGGCAACTTCGACCTTAAAAGAATATTTGACAAAGGGTTATGTAATCAATGAAAAAAAACTCAAACAAGAACAAGACAAAGTAAAAACTTTGCAAGACACTTTTGGGCGTATCTGCACCTCATCAGCCCTTATTTACCCCTCCCCCGGAGTTAATAAACAAAAAATTTCTCCTGGGCTTATTCAGGTTCATTTCAGGCGGTGTGACGCTTTTGGTTGAGATATTCATTCTGGCAAGTGTGAAATGCCCGTCCTGCTTAACCGGTGCGGCTGCAGGTTCTTCCAGCGCGGTCAGGTGTTTGCCCAGATCGTACTGACTGTTATAAAACAGCGGAAAATTGTTTCCTGCCGCGTGTAAAATATCGTTAGTATCAACCGCGCCTGCGCGCTGCTCGTTTCTGCTGTCTTCCATAAAAAGGGGCTATCCTATTTAAATCTCCGTTTAAATATTGTAATATAAGCGAATTAAATTACAAGCGTTATTTATACAAATCCTCCTTATGTATTAAAGATTTGTACCTGTCGCTTTATACAAAGAAATATAATCAACCCACAATTCACAGTTATTATCGACAATCAGCTTGTTGACATCAAGCAGGTTTTCTCTCATCTGGTTTAAGTCGAGTTTTGACATAACCCCTGTTTCATACTTAAGTTCCGCAAGCTTGTAATCCTGAATTTCCAGTTTAAGGATTTTGGTGTTGTCATCAAATTTTTTGCGGTCATTTTTGATTGATACCATAGAATCATTGATTTCCTGAATTGCTATCAGGTTTGTTTTTTCGTAGTTTTTAAGTACACGTTCGTATTCTGCTTTTTTCATTTTTAAATTTGCAACTTTTCTTCCGCCCCTGAATAGATTTGCCATTATACCGCCGCTTAATCCCCATATTAAATTATTTGTTGTAAATAAACTGCCTAAATCAGAGGCATTAAACAATCCGAAACCTCCTATATTTATTGATGGGAGAAACTCTTTTCTTGCAACACGTACATCAATCCCTGATTTCTCAACCATTTTTTCTGCTTTCATAAAATCGGGGCGTTTAGTGATGATGACCGACGGGATTTCCTCGGGGATAACGCCTGCAAATTTTATGTCGGAGTATTTTGCACGTTCAAAGGTTTCTGCCTTGTCTGAACTTTCACCGATTAATACGGCAAGCTGGTTGAGCAGTATTGAACGGTTTTTCTTCAAGTCCGTTAATTCCGATTGTCCCGCAACATAGGATTTGTGTGCCTTAACAAGGTCTGACGTTGATACAATACCCTCTTCATTAGATATTTGCATTAACTCAAATATTTCTTTTCTTAATTCGACGATTTCTTCCTGAATATCAATAACTTCATCAAGTTTTACAATGTTTAAATATACACTTGCTACTGTTGATGCAACGCTTATGTATGCGGCGCGTTCATCAATTATTGATGCTTCATAGAGTTTTTTAGAAGATTTTGTCTTATCATGGTTTTTTAAGAATAAGTCGGCCTCGTAGTTAACAAGTATTGGCAGTCCGAAAAACCATCCGTCAAGCGGTCCGAGCATATCGCTCTGGGTGTATGCAGGGAGAAAGCCCGCATTAACTGTAGGAAGCTCTCCTGCAAGTTGTGCACGTGCAGCTTGATAGTATTCATCAACCGCAATTGTAGCCATTTGGGCATCTTTGTTGTTTAGAATGGCTTTTACAATATACCCGTTTAAATAATCGTCGTTAAATTGTTCAAACCATGGCATGTTTATATAATCAAGTTTATTTTTAGCCTGTTTAATCTTTTTTGCTTCTTTTTCCGCGCGTTTTTGTGCTCTTTTTTCTGCGCGGGTTTGTTTTTTAACGTTTTTTTCCGTTTTTACGGTTTCTATCTGCGCTTTTTCAACTTTACTTGCGGCAATTACCGGTAGCGTATTCATAAACCCGAATGATAAAACTATTAATCCCGCTATTATTTTCTTCATTGTTTAATTCCTTATTAATTAAATATTTTAGCACTATTTTTATTAAGAAAAAATTTGTGCTTGCATTTATTTCAAAAGAATGATAACATAAGTATGTTGCAAATGCAACATGTAATAAAAACAACATATTTGAATAAAAATTTGAACTATGGAAGAAACAAAACTACATTACAAAGATTCTCTATATTACGAAATGGTGCTTACGTCTAAACATTTTCAGATGTACGGTGCACAGTTTTTTGGTGCAAGTCATTATCCGGTTACAATGGATGAATTTTCTATGCTGGATGTAATATATTGCAATCAGGGTGTATGTCAGCGGGATTTAGCGAAGTTAATACTCAAAGACCGTGCAAATACCGGCAGATTGGTTGAATCATTGGAGAGGAAGGGGTTTGTCAGAAGGGAACTTGTTACAAGAAATAATCGTCCGATAAAGCAAATCACATTAACAAAAGAAGGCGAAGATATCCTAATTAAAATCACAGGTGATATTAAAGAAGAACTTAAATATATCCATGATGAAGTCTCGGCAGAGGAAATAGACAAAGCTTGTGAAACCCTGAAAAAGCTGCAAAAAGCAATAAAAAAAGTATTAAAAACACAGATTTAGTGGGAAAATAAGGAAAAATGAGCGATAAAGTACATATAAAAAATAAATTTAGACCTAAAAAACAGGTGACAATATTCTTGATTGTTATTGCTGTTATCGTCGGCGGTTTTGTAGCGTACGAAATGTCTAAATACCAGTCTACGGATGATGCTTATGTAGAAACAGTAACAGTGTCAGTAGCACCAAAGGTATCGGGAGAAATTGTTGAAGTACTTGTTGAAGATAATAAACCGGTAAAAGAGGGTGCTGTAGTTGCAAGAATTGATAAACGGGATTATATTGTAGCTTATGATAAGGCAAAAGCATTGTATGAAAAAGCTCTTTTAGACCAGCAGAATGCGAAGGCTTCGTTAAATGCTGCGAATTCGGAAATAGAACTTGCACAGACGGATGTTGACAGGTATACAAAGCTATACGCAGCAGGGGCGGTTTCCAAACAGACTTTGGATAATGCCGAAACAAAACTTGAAGCGGCAAAAGCGAAATTGACAAATGCTGAGCAGTCATTGTTCTCAAAAGATAACTCAAATGTTGCAGATGCAGACCTTGCAGCGCTTAAGGCGCAAATGGATCAGGCGGCGCTGGCGCTTGAATACACGGATGTAATAGCACCGCAGGATGGTACGGTTGTCAACAGAAAAGTTGAGAAAGGCATGCTTGTACAACCGGGAACCCCATTGTTTACGCTTGTGCCGGACGATTTATGGGTGGTCGCAAATTACAAGGAAACACAAATTGCAGGCATGGTAAAAGGTATGCCTGTTGAAATAAAAGTTGATGCAATTCCCGGAAAGGTTTTTAAAGGGAAAATTGATACAATACAAAAAAGCAGCGGCGCAAAAGCAAGCTTGTTCCCGCCTGAAAATGCGGTAGGTTCGTTTGTAAAAATAGTGCAGCGTGTTCCTGTAAAAATTTTATTTGACGAGGATATTAGCGATTACACATTATTACCGGGGCTGTCCGTAATAACAAAGATTAAAACAAAGTGAAATCCAAAATCTCACACTATTTCCAATTTACTCTGCAAACATCTTAATTTCGAGCCAACGAAATTCCCCGGGAGATCAAAACTCCCGGGTTTTATTTATTGTGTGCTATTTTGCCTCTTTAAGGCTTCTTGTGTTATTATTTTTGACCAGATATTTTGAATTGCCAAGATTTAGTGCTTTTGAGAAACACTCGACCTCAGGAGAGGATACATACCAGTTAATTCTGCCGTTAGGGTATTTGACGTAATGATTTGCCGCACATAATGTTGATACACGCATTGCATCCATTACGTTAAGAAAAGAGATGTCAACACTCATATTTTCACAATTAGACTTATTTATATGTTTGTTAAATGATGCAATCACTGTTTCAGGTTTGAAATCATCTAAAATCATAAATTGCTGATTGTGTTTTTTTGACATTTGTTTCTCCTTCGTTATTGTGTACGGCACAAATGTCAAAACACTTTAATGACACTTTAAAAATCTCATCCATATGGAGGAGGACCAGATAAATAATTATACAAACCTATTTAACAAAGACAGACAACAATTCTATAGAACGTTTTGCCATTATTTCAGCCTTCAATTTTTTATTTTTGCGTTCTTTTTTAGGGAGTTCAACGGGAGGTAATAATCCCCAGTTAGAGTTTATCGGCTGGAAGTTTTCATGACTCTCGTCGGATATGTAATGTGTCAGTGCGCCTAAGATTGTTTCTTCGGGGAGTTCTATGAGTTCTTCGCCGAGGATTAATTTTGCTGCATTAATTCCCGCAAGCAAACCTGTAGCAATGGATTCCGTATATCCTTCAGTACCTGTTAATTGTCCGGCGAAAAACAAATCTTTTCGCTTGCGGGTATTTAAAAACGGGGTTAGGACTTTCGGGCTGTTAATAAATGTGTTCCTGTGCATAACGCCGTATCTTACAATATTTGCGTCTTCAAGCCCCGGAATTGAGTGTATAAGTTCTTTCTGGCTGCCCCATTTGAGGTTCGTCTGGAATCCTACAATATTGTAGAGCGTCTTTGCAGAATTATCCTGCCGCAACTGTACAACCGCATAATTCTCTTCTCCCGTACGTTTATCAACAAGCCCGACCGGTTTCATCGGACCAAACCTTAATGTATCAATTCCGCGGGAAGCAAGAATTTCTACCGGCAGGCAGGACTCAAAGAATTTAGCGCCTTTTTCAAACTCTTTTAATTCAATCCTCGGCGCGTTTATAAGAATATCATAGAACTTTTTATACTCTTCTTCGTTCATCGGGCAATTAATATAGGATGCCTCGCCCTTATCGTATCTTGATGCGTAAAAAGCTTTGTCAAAATTTATACTGTCTTTTTCGATAATTGGTGCAATTGCATCAAAAAAATGAAGATGGCTGCATCCCGTAAATTCGCGTACAGCCTCTGCCATTGTATCCGACGTAAGCGGTCCTGAGGCGATAACTGCCGGAGTATCGGGGATTTGTGTGATTTCATCGTTAATAACTTCAATTAACGAATTATTTTTAATTATTTCCGTAACTTGTTTGGAAAACCCTTCTCTGTCAATTGCAAGGGCGCTGCCTGCCGGAACCTGATTTTCAAAAGCAATATTTATAAGTTCCCCGCCCAGCAGTTTCATTTCTTCTTTTAACAATCCGCTCGCGTTTGTAATATCAAAAGAACCCAGACTGTTAGAGCAAACAAATTCCGCGAACTTATCCGTTTTATGCGCTCCTGTTGTTTTTTTAGGGCGCATTTCGTAAAGTTTAACGTTTATACCGCGTTTAGCAAGCTGTAGCGCTGCTTCGGAACCTGCAAGTCCCGCACCGATTACTGTTACAAAAGTCATTCCGGTGCTCCCACCTGATTTCTTCCGTTTTCTTTTGCACGATACAGCCCTTTGTCTGCCGTTTCTATCAAATCTTTCGGAATTTCTCCGTCCTGCGGGAATGTTGCAACTCCGAGACTGATTGTAACATGGCTTTCGTCTGTGGCGTTAAGTTTGAAGGGTTTTTCCGCAACAGCTTTGCATATACGTTCAGCATTGGTGCGTGCTTCTGTATTATTAGTATTCGGGAGAATAATGCTCATTTCTTCTCCGCCGTACCTGCAGACAATATCACTTGTTCTTACATTCTTTTTAAGAACCTGAGCAACCTGTCTCAATACCGCATCGCCCGCCTGATGCCCGTAGGTGTCATTGAACTTTTTAAAGAAATCAATATCAACAATTATCAGAGAAACAGATGTTCCATAACGCTTTGCTGTTTCCATCTGCTGTTTAAGACTTTCCTGAAAATATCTGTGGTTGTACAAATCCGTAAGTCCGTCTACAGTTGCAAGTTTGTACTGGTATTCAAAATCCCTTGACTTAATTATGTATTTAATAATATATGAAAGCGCAAAAGTAATAATTACGATAATTGCGGGTAAAACCAGCGGTGCCCAGAGATTTGAAATAAACATAAGGTAATATGTAATAAATGTATAGCCCACAAGTATCATAATTGTCGAGAGTGTTGCAAAAATTGCGCTTGATGATGCAAACACGATAAACACCGTAATCAGTGCAAGAATCGTACAAAGTATAACATCGGTAATAATAGATGTTTTCTTTATAAAGTTATTATCAATCAGGTTATTAAGGAATGTTGCGTGGATTTCAACCCCGGGATAGAGTTTTGACACCGGAACACTCTTGGTATCATGGAGGCTTGTTGCAGTTGTTCCTATATAAACTGTTTTATCTTTAAAATCGTAATTATTCTGCCCGCTGCCTATGTCTAAGAGCAGTTTATACACAGGAACCATATCAAAAACACGTCCCGCCTCGCCGTACCAGTTTAAAATTACTTCGCCGTTCGGGGTGAGGGGGATTTTTCTGTCCGCAAGGATTAGTTCTGATTCTTGGTTAATTGTATAAGTCTTTGTAGTTTCATTATTTAAATAATTATTACCGGCAATAAGTGACAGGTAAGGATAGTAACTGCCTTTATAGAACGCAAACGGTGATACCGTACGGATTATACCGTCAGTGCTGCGGTTAACGTTTGCAATCCCGACATGCGCCCTGCCGTTAAGCAGTCCTTCAAGAATTGTACGGCAGTTTGAGAAAGTCATGTTTGCCGTAAGGTTTACTTTTGAGTGGTTCTCAACGTCGACTTGTATTCTTTCCGGCAAATCAAGCGGTTTTCTGGCATCTGCGGGAATATTGTCAAAATTCATTGCCATATAAATATTATCGTATTTGTTAACAGTGTTTATGAGTTTGTTATCCGCATTGTCGGAACTTTTCAGGGATTTAATGAAAAGTAAATCAAATACAATCGCCTTCGGGTGAGATTGTTCGATATGGTCTATTAGCCCCGCATAAACATCTCTCGGAATAGGCCATTCACCGTATTTATCCCAGAGGTACTCAAAACTTACATCATCAACGGTTACAACGGAAATATTGTTTTTTGCAAGAAAATTGCTTTTTCTTCCGGCAAGAACTTTCTGCCGGTAATCAAATGACTTATTTTCCGCATCTTTTATAAAATCCGTAAAAAGATTATTTTTGGCTAATAACCAGAACACAACAACTGCCGTAAAAATAATCATTGCACATGCAAAAATATTTAGTACGGTAACTTTCCCTATCTTACTCAAAACGCTAATCCCTCTTATTATCTGTTGATTATAAGTATAATTTAGGCGTGGGATTTTTGCAACATTTTGAAGAACGCTGCCGCCCGCATGATTTTACAATTTATAAGCCCATTTGAAAACAGGATTAAAATTCGGGTATTTTTAGTTTTGAGTTTTTTCGTATACTTTGCGTGTTTGGAATTTTTTTTCAATCAGCTTGTTGCATCTTAAAAGTACATTAGTGGTGCTTGCAAGGTTGAAAGAGTTTGTAAGGTACTTAAGCAGACATTCTTCGTGTAAATTCATCTTCAGGGTGCCTCTAACTAACAATGTTATTCTCTGTATTTTTATTTTTACATTGATTTTATTCCCTCACATCCTGTATTTAATGAATATGATTAGGTTAGCGTGTATAACTTTAGTTGGATTTTATTTGGAATTTCTGTTTGTTTCCGGTTTAACACGCTTTGCAAATAACGGAAAATCTGGATAACTGTCTGAGCTTGTAAAAACATGTAGTATTTTAAAAACTTTTCATGTTAGAATACTTGTATTAATAAGGATTTGAATAATGGACTTTAGAAAAATCTTATCAAAAAATAATTCAATAAATATAGAAACTTGTCTGCCGTATGGCTTAATTATTGTAATGCAGGACGGGATGATTTCCTGGGTAAATGAGCAATTTTTAAGAGATATGGAAACCCAGAAGGATATTGTTATCGCTTCTCATATTGATATATTTTTTGAAGACGGGTTTGCGGCAATAGAGCGTTCTGCTAATGCCGGGGCTAAGGAATTTATCAAACGCGAGTCTACAAAAGAAGCATTTGAAGTTCTTGCCAAAAATGTTGAATACGGCTATGTCGTTGATATAAGAAAAACCGCTCAGAAGGCTCCTGTAAAGACTTTTGCAACGGTTGACGATACTTCCAACAAAAACAAAAATAACCTGATAATAAAAATAGCAAATGATATTAAATCACCACTGCAGTCAATAATGGGGTTTTCTCAGGCGCTTCTCGACGGTCTGGGCGGTGCTGTTAATGAGAAACAGGAAAAATACACGAAAATAATTTACAAAAATTCGGACGAACTTTTGTATCTGACAGACAAGTTTACAGAACTTGCAAAATCAGAAATGGGGCTTATAGAAAAAGATTACAAGGTACTGGATGTGGAAAATCTTGTACAGTCGGTTGTAAGATTTACCGAACAGTTGCATAAGGATGAAGCTGTTGAAATTAAGTTTGAGTCGGATCCTGCAATTAAAAAGACATTTCATGCGGATGAGAACGGTATAAAGCTTGCGGTGCAAAATGTTCTGGAAGCCGTTTTAAGATATATGGATTTAGGGAATATTAGTGTTGTCCTCTCCGTTCCGTCTTCTTCCGTTCTGGAGGAAGCTGCGCTTAATAACGGGCTTTTAATCTCTATTATTTGTAGCGGTTTCAGTCTGTCAGAAGCTGAACTTAATACTATTTTTAATCCTTATACAACATCGGAAGGCGTTTCAAAGCGTTTTATTGCGCGTTCCATTGCGCTTACCAGTGTTAAAAATATTGTAAACAGTATGTCCGGACAAATGTGGATTACATCGGAAATCTTGAAAAACACAACATTTAATATTTTAATTCCTATAAACGAGAGAGACTAATATGGCAGGCGTTGAACTTAAGAGCGTAAAAAAAAGTTATGATAACAAGCATAACGTAATTGACGGCATAGATGCGGCAATTAAAGATAAAGAATTTGTAGTTATAGTCGGTTCCTCCGGCTGCGGCAAGTCAACAATTTTGAGGATGATAGCAGGGCTTGAGGATATATCTGGCGGCGAAATCCTGATTGGTGATAAAGTTGTCAATAATCTTCACCCAAAGGACAGGGATATTGCTTTTGTATTCCAGAATTATGCGCTTTATCCGCATATGAGTGTGTATGACAATATGGCGTTCGGGCTTAAGATGAGGAAGTATAAAAAAGCTGAAATAAAACAAAAAGTTGAAGAGGCGGCGGAAATCCTCGGATTGAAATCATATCTTAACCGTAAACCGAAACAACTGTCCGGCGGGCAGAGACAGAGAGTGGCGCTCGGGCGTGCAATAGTTCGCGACCCGAAGGTATTTCTTATGGATGAGCCGCTTTCCAATCTTGATGCAAATTTGCGTGTAAAAATGCGTTCGGAGATTAAAAAACTCCATAAAAAACTGGAGACAACTTTTATATATGTAACCCACGACCAGACAGAGGCGCTTACCATGGGTGACAGAATAATGGTTCTGGATAAAGGCGTAATTCAGCAGTTTGATACTCCGGATAATATTTATACACACCCGAAAAATAAGTTTGTTGCGGGTTTTCTCGGGCAAATGAATTTTATTAATTCCGATGTTGATGATGAAGGAGTCAAAATCAACGGATGTAAAATCACTCTGAATGAAGAGATTATGCGCCGGCTTGACGGTATGCATGAAGTGATTATCGGAATAAGACCCGAAGCAATGAACGGAGAAGAGTATAAAATAAAAGTTTCACCGGAAATTACGGAGTTGACTGGCAGCAGTAAGAATGTGTATTTTAAACTGAACGATGTTGACTGTCAGACCATTGTACCGGCAGAAACAAATGTTGATAATGGGTTCAGCATCGGGATTGATACCAGAGACCTGTATTTCTTTGACAGTTTTTCCGGCGAAGCCATTTAGGGGGGAATATTTCTCCGTTTTGAGATAGAAAACACAGGCTTTATATTAGACAGGAGAAAATGTTTTCTACGTTTAGATACGGGTTACCGGCATTATGCTCTGGCAGTGCAAGTTGGTTACAGGCTCCAGAAAAGTATAAATTTTCTTAAAAACGTAAAGCTAACAATTTGAAAACTTTAATTGTATATGATACGATAAAAGAGTTAGCAAAGGAGGATTTATGAAGAAGATATTATCAGCAATGGTTTTGTCAGGTTTATTATTAACAATGGCTCCTGCTATGGCAGAAGGTACCCACGGGACAAATGGTCAGGTATCATTGAAGTCTGTTGGTGCAGGTGCATTATCATTAATCATTTGGCCGGGCTTAGGTCAGATTGTTAACGGACAGAGTGATGAAAAAGTTATTACTCACGCACTTTTAGGTTTAACAATTCTATTCAGATTCTGGTCTTGTTATGATGGTGTTGTTGATAGACAGGGTGGTGTTTGGAAAAACAGAATATAGTCATGCTGGATGAGAACAACGTATTTAGACATATTTAAAAAGAGGCAGGGGCTACCTGCCTTTTTACTTGTACTTAATTTGACGGATATATTTATGAAAATAGAACTTTATTATTCAATACAAATAAAAAATTAACAGCTTGAAAAAAAATCAAAACGGGCATGTAATAACCATGCTTAAAGCTTTACTGATTACTATTTATATCTGCGTCATGTAAATTTCGGGAAAAATTTTTAATAAATATATCTTTAATGGCAAAAATGCGAAAAAAATTGAAAATTCTACCGGATTATTAAAAAAAATTTACAAATCTGAACCCCTCACAGAAACTAATTTCAACGGTAAAAAAAAAATTGCAACAGGTCTAAAATCCTGTAAAATCGTTAATTGAAAAAACTACATTATCCGTACGGTTGACATGCACTATTAGAAATTTTATAATTTTTAGAAAGGAGACATTGCGGATGAATAAAAAATATGTTTGTACTGTCTGTCAATATATCTATGATCCAACTGAGAATGATAATGTGTCGTTTGAAGAGTTGCCGGAGGACTTTGAATGTCCTATTTGCCATGTTGGCAAGGATATGTTTGAACCAGTAGAAGGCTAATAATTAAATAAGGTTTTGGAGAATTAAAGAAGTTTTGGGATGGGGCATTTGAAAAAATGTCTCAGAGAGGATTTTTATATGCAAAATAATATTGATCAAGAAAAAATAATAGGTATAAGTTCAGCATCCAAATCATTCAAGGGGATGACATCTCCTCTTGCACAAAAAACGGAAGCAGTGAGCGATAATAAAGTTGTAAGTATTCAAACAGCGTCATTAAACGATGTTGTTGTTATAAAAAAAGACGGTACAAAGGAAGAGTACAATGTGCAAAAAGTTGTTTCAGCCGTCCAGAAGTCTGCAACAAGGATGCTTGTTAAATTAACAGACGCAGAAATTAAAACTATCTGTGACTATGTTGACGAAAAAGTTATTGCATCAGGACAAAAAGAAGTTCAGATTTCTACGATGCACAACATTGTAGAGAGCGTTCTGGAACTGGTTAATCCTAAAATTGCAGCAAGCTACAGAAATTACAGAAACTACAAACAAGACTTTGTACAAATGCTTGATAAAGTTTATCAGGAAAGCCAGAAGATTATGTACATCGGTGACAAGGAAAATTCAAATTCCGACAGCGCACTTGTTTCTACAAAACGTTCTTTGATTTTCAACCAGTTGAATAAAGAACTGTACAAAAAATTCTTCTTAACGGTTGATGATCTGCAGGCAATCCGTGAAGGTTATATCTATATTCACGATATGTCTGCAAGACGCGATACCATGAACTGCTGTTTGTTTGATGTTAAATCCGTTCTTGAAGGCGGGTTTGAAATGGGTAACATCTGGTATAACGAACCTAAAACCCTTGATGTAGCATTTGACGTAATCGGCGATATTGTTATGGCGGCAGCAAGTCAGCAATACGGCGGGTTTACCGTTCCGGAAGTAGATAAACTTCTCGCTCCGTACGCTCAAAAAACTTACGATAAACAATACAACAGATACATTTGTATGGGGCTTTCTTTTGAAAAAGCAAGAGAAGAAGCGCTGAAAGATGTTCAAAACGACTTTGAACAAGGGTATCAAGGCTGGGAATACAAGTTTAATACAGTAGCATCAAGCCGCGGCGATTATCCGTTTATTACAATTACCTTAGGGCTTGGAACAGGTGAATTTGAAAAAATGGCATCAATGACTATTTTGAGAGTTCACGCAAAAGGGCAGGGGAAAAAGGATAACAAAAAACCTGTATTGTTCCCGAAAATTGTATTTTTATACGATAAAGACCTGCACGATGAAGGTAAAGAGCTTCATGATGTATTTAATGCCGGGGTCGAATGTTCGCAAAAAACAATGTATCCTGACTGGTTATCACTAACCGGCGAAGGGTATGTTGCAAGTATGTATAAAAAATACAAAAGAGTAGTATCTCCGATGGGTTGCAGAGCATTCCTCTCTCCATGGTTTGAAAGAGGCGGTGCTAAGCCTGCAGATGAAGACGATAAACCGGTATTTGTCGGTAGATTCAATATCGGCGCAGTAAGTCTTCACCTTCCGATGATTTACGCTAAGGCAAAGAAAGAAAGCAAAGACTTCTATGAAGTTCTTGATTACTACTTAGAATTAATCAGACAAATCCACTTAAGAACTTATGAATACTTAGGTGAAATGAGAGCTTCAATCAACCCGTTAGCGTACTGTGAAGGCGGTTTCTACGGCGGTCACTTAAATCACCACGACAAGATTAAACCGTTGTTGGAATCTGCAACTGCTTCATTCGGTATTACTGCATTGAACGAACTTCAGGAACTCTATAACGGCAAGTCGCTTGTTGAAGACGGTGAGTTTGCACTTGAAGTAATGCGTTATATCAACGATAAAGTTAACGAATACAAAGAAAAAGACCATAAATTATATGCAATCTACGGTACACCGGCAGAAAGTCTGTGCGGATTGCAGGTTGAACAGTTCCGTAAGAAGTACGGGGTTGTTGAACACGTATCCGACAAAGGCTATGTTTCTAACAGTTTCCACTGCCACGTAAGCGAAGATATTACGCCAATCCAAAAACAAGACCTTGAAAAACGTTTCTGGGATTTGTTAAACGGCGGTAAAATCCAATACGTAAAATATCCGATTGCTTACAACAGAGAGGCGATTGAATCCTTAATCCACAGAGCAATGGATATGGGATTTTATGAAGGTGTAAATCTTTCTCTCGCATACTGTGATGACTGCGGTCACCAGGAACTTGCAATGGATGTCTGCCCGAAATGCGGTAGTACAAATCTTACAAAGATTGAACGTATGAACGGTTACCTTTCATATTCAAGAGTAAAAGGCGATACAAGACTCAACGATGCTAAGATGGAAGAAATCGCAGACAGGAAGAGCATGTAATGAATTATCATAATATAACCAAGGATGACATGCTTAATGGCGACGGTCTTCGCGTAGTTTTGTGGGTAAGCGGCTGCACACACCATTGTTATCAGTGTCACAATCCTGAAACATGGGAATTGACAAGCGGTATACCGTTTGATAACGAGGCGGAAGAAGAACTTTTTGAAGCTCTTAAACCCGAACATATTTCAGGAATAACATTCTCGGGCGGCGACCCGCTCCACCCGATGAACAGAGAAGAAGTTGCAAGACTTATCCACAAATTCAGAAAACTCTATCCGAATAAGACAGCGTGGCTTTATACGGGCTATCTGTGGGAGGATGTTAAAGATTTGGACGGGATTTCCGAACTCGATGTTCTCTGTGACGGTGAGTTTGTACTTGACCTGAAAGATGAAAAAGTACACTGGGTCGGGAGTACAAACCAGAGAGTTATTGATGTTCAAAAGACTCTTGAAACCGGCGAAGTTGTACTTCATAATACATAGATAAGTTTTTAACAGTGGCGGCAAATATATACTTGCCGCCCCTTTAGTTTGTTTTATTTACCTGAATGCCGGAACTCTTGCCTGCAGTTTTGTTTCCCTGCGTTTTTAAAATTTGCCGTAAGAACCTATGAATCTTATTTCATCGGCATACGGTTTCAGTTCTTCTATAACGTGTTTTGTTTCCTCTGATTCAATATGTCCGTCAAAGTCAATAAATACTGCCTGACGGTTGCTTTCACTGTCACAGATTTGCGAGTTTATGTGAGAGATATTAATGTCATGGTTTACAAAAACTCTTACCATATCAAGCAGAGCGCCCTTTCTGTCGTTTAAGAACAGGACGATACTTGTTGTATCGTTTCCTGTCACTTCTGTTTTGCAGCTGCCGATTACCACACAGCGCATGGTTACGTTGGTATGATTGTCAATATCACGCTTTAAGATGTTTAAGTTATAAATCTGTGCGGTTTTTTCCGTGCCTATAATTGAATAAGTTAAATTATATCTGTTCAACATACCTGCTGATTCTGCCATATCATCTGCAAGTACAATATTTAAATTTGCCGGCATCTCGTTTTTAATAAACGATTGGCAGTGCGCAATTGCGTTGGGGTGTGCAATTATGCCGGAAATTGAATAAAATTCGGTAGTTTTTGATAAAAGGCAGTTGTGAACTGGAATTCTTGTTTCTGCAAGAATTTTAACGTTTGAGTACTGCGGAGAAATAAGAGATTCTTTGGATTCCGATATAACCCCTTCAACACTGTTTTCGTAAGGGATGATACCTATTGTTGTAGGGTTCATATCAACATATTGTACGCACTCTGCTATAGTGCGGAAACTCCGTTTGTATGCACTTATTTTATAAGTATCATAAAACTTATCTAATGCGATTTCACAGTTGCTCCCTCCCTGACCGAGGCAGATAATTTCTTCAATATTTTCAAACATAATAATCTCCTATGGTACAATTATAATAAAAGGAAGTGGATTATGGCAAATATTAAGTTTGGAACTGACGGATGGCGCGGAATTCTTGGAAAAGAGTTTAATGAAGAAAACTTTACACTGGCGGTTAACGCCGTGGGCAAATATCTGTTTGACCACGGAAAAAAAGAAGTATTGATAGGGTATGACCCGCGTAGAGCAGGAGATTATTATGCGGGGCTTGCTGCGGGGCTTCTTTCCAATCAGGGGATAGATGTAAAACTTTCTTCTAAAGTTGTTCCGACACCCGTACTTGCGTATTATGCCGGCTTAACTTCCACACCTGCAATTATGCTTACTGCCTCGCATAACCCTCCCGAGTATCTGGGGTTAAAATTTATTCCCGAATATGCGGGGCCTGCAACTGACGATATTACATCAGAGATTATGGCAAATATCGGTAAAAAACTTGTTTCATTTGAAATTGGCGAAATTCAACCATTTGATTTCTTTGATGAATATGAAAAACATTTGTATACGCTGATTGATTTTGATAGGATAAAACGGGCAAATATTCCGTTTATTTTTGACGGTCTGTATTCAAGTACTATCGGGTATTTTGATAAAATTCTGGATAATGCGGGGATTGGTTGCAAATCAATAAGAATGGAACATGATCCGGATTTTGGCGGCGGAATGCCCGATCCAAAACCCAAATACCTGACTCCGCTTGTTGAAGAAGTTAAAAAACAGGGGTGTGTCGGGCTTGCAAATGATGGCGACGGTGACAGGTTCGGAGTAATCGACGAGGACGGAGAATACGTTTCGCCTAACGAAATTATATCAATACTTGCCGGACATCTAATTAAAAACAAAGGTGCTCATGGGGTAATGATAAAAACTGTGGGTTCAAGTATTCTTATAGAAAAAGCGGCTGAAAAGCTGGGTGTTCCGGTAGTAGAGACGGCTGTCGGCTTTAAACATGTTGGCAATGCGATGCGCGAAAATAAAACCATTATCGGCGGCGAAGAGTCGGGAGGTTTAAGTATCGGCGGACATATTCCGGAGAAGGATGGGATTCTTGCAAATCTTCTTGTACTTGAAGCAATGGCGTATTCGGGGAAACAGCTCAGAGAGTTACGCAAAGATTTGTATGATTTTGTCGGCGCCAAGTATTATACTGACAGAATTGATTTGGGGTTTAATAACAGAGAAGAGATTAATTGCATAATTGACCGATATAAGAAAGTTGAACGGATAGGAGAATTCTCTGTTACCCGTAAAAATTTGATTGACGGTGTTAAACTTTACCTTGGAGAGGATACAACAATTCTTATCCGTCCTAGCGGTACTGAACCTTTATTGAGGATTTATTTTGAAAGCTCTGGTAGGGAAATGCTGGAGAGTTTAAAAAAGATTGATTATACTTGTGCGTGAGTGTATTCTGTATTAAAGTGATGACCTGATAGAAAGAGAATAGTCTCACAGTAATAAGGAAACTTATGATGCTTGTATTGTTAACGGCGCTTACATTAAGAATATTATCAAATCCTGTAGCAAATGCTTGCCAGAAACATCTTGGCGAACGGATTTCGTCTCTGTCGGTAAATTTTTATGTAACTCTTCTAATGAGCGCGGCGTGCGTTATTCCTGCATGCAGTGTTAATTGGGCTGTTTATGACTTAAAATTCTGGATGTACGTTTTTTTAGCGGGGCTTTTTTGTTCTCTTGGAACAATTTGTCTTATAAAGGCGCTTAAACTCGGCGAACTCTCCATTCTCGGACCGTTAAATTCCTATAAAGCAGTAGTAGGGCTTATCAGTGCTTTTGTTTTACTTGGCGAACTCCCTTCATTATGCGGAGTTGCGGGAATATTCCTCATTGTTGGTGGCAGTTTAATTTTAATTTCCCCTCAAAAAAGCGGGAAGCGGGATAAAAGTTTTTGGATTTCAATATTTTTAAGGGTTCTTGCGCTTGTATTTACCGGATGCGAAGCGAGTATTTTAAAGAAAATAATCCTTTTATCATCGCCGGAAATTTCGTTTATACTCTGGTGTTTTTCGGGTGCACTGTTTGGCGTGTTGTTTATATTTCTTTGCGGCGGGAGTTTTGATGCGCCGCAAAAAGAAGATTGGAAACTTTATTTCCTTGCTGCTGTTTGTCTCGGGGTAATGCAGTTTTCAACAAATATTGTTTTTAAAAATATGGAAGTCGGTTCTGCGCTTGCGCTGTTTCAACTGTCCTCAATTGTAAACCTGTTTTTAGGGTTTAAGATTTTTCATGAAGGCAGAATGATAAGAAAATTAGCCGGTACGATTGTGATGATTATCGGTTCTGTTATGATTTTGGTTTTGGGTTAATAAGCATAATATAAGGCTGCTTGATAGAATGTTAAGAAATATTAATCAAGAATTTAATAAATAATCATATGTAACGAAATGTAAAAATAAATTTACATTGTACTGAAATCAAGTTATAATTCCCTATATGATATGATATGATATGATGGGATGGGTAAATTATAATTCGTTAAAGTTTTCTATATTTATGCCGTAATACATAAAGTACGTACAGAAAGAGTATTAGTTTACAGAAAGGAAAACTTTTATGAACATTAGAAATTTATCTATCAATTCCAGATTGCCTATGGCGCAGTTGCGTAAAATGGATGTAGAGGACATTAATAAGTCTGATAAGAGCGGAACTGTACAGCAGAACGGAGGTGAAACACAGGTACTGGATCCGGCGACCGGTAAACTTATAAGTGTATCAGAATTTAATGATAAGTACAATGACGGAAATCGTTTATTGCAGGTCAAGACAGAGGACGGTACTTATGAGACTATGACAGCCAAAGAGTACAGTCAGAGATACGGGAAATCTGCAAATCCGCCGAAAGCCGTTTTAACTAACAGGTCAAAGATAGAGAATGATTCCGGTTTAGGTGATTCTGCTTATGGAATAATCGGGGATATTAATACAGACTCAATTTCTTTGAACAATGGCGGGAAAATTACAGGTTTAATACAAAAAGACATGCTACCCGGAGAATAAATATCGTTATAAAAAATAATATTATTTGGCACGATCAAGCATTGTGCCATTTTTTTTATGTTAGAAAGTAACAATTTTAATGTAATATTTACCCCAAACCTTCACAATTATTTTTGTTTTTGTTAAAATTTGAGAGCAAATACTTTTATAGGGAGAAATGAAATTGAAAACACGTTTTAAAACGAACAATTGTGGTGAATTAAACCTTAATAATATTGGGGAACAGGTTACGTTATCAGGCTGGGTTTCAACAGTAAGAGACCTTGGCGGTATTTTGTTTGTGGAACTAAGAGACAGGAGCGGATTCTTTCAGATAGTAGCGAACCCGCAAATTAATCCTGATGTACACAAGGCGCTGGAAAAAGTCAGAAGTGAATACGTTATTACCGTAACAGGTAAAATTACAAGACGTCCCGAGGAAACATACAACGAAAAATATCCGACAGGTCAGGTTGAAATGTACCCTGAAGCAATCGAAATTCTTGCAGAATCTAAAGTTCTTCCGTTTGCAATCGGGGATGAAAATGTTTCTGAAGACATCAGATTAAAATACAGATATTTAGATATTAGAAGCGAAAAAATGCTTCATAACCTTAAGACCAGACATAATATTGTTCAAGCTGTTAGAAATTATTTAAATGGTCAGGATTTTCTTGAAGTTGAAACTCCTATCCTTATTAAAACAACTCCGGAAGGTGCACGTGACTACCTTGTACCGTCAAGGGTTCAGGAAGGTAAATTCTTTGCACTTCCGCAGTCGCCCCAAATCTTTAAACAGTTATTAATGGTAGGCGGTATTGAAAAGTATTATCAAATTGCAAAATGTTTCCGCGTCGAAGACTTGAGTGCAGACAGACAGCCCGAATTTACACCGATTGATA
>CALUTH010000004.1 GCA_944323635.1 Candidatus Gastranaerophilales bacterium | reverse complement strand
GCGAGCAGAGGGTGAAAGCGTAAGCGTACCCGTTTAATGCGAGCAATCCAAGACAAGAAAGAAATTTGGTGCGGGGCTCGGGGGTGCATAGCCCCCGATATAATTATTTTTGATAATATATTATAAATGATTAATATAAATCTTTTTTGATGTTGTCTAATATTTCCGGATACTCTTTTATCATCAGTTTATAAGCATCCTCAAGTGATATTCCCGTACCGTTTTTGTGATTAATATTTATCAAACCGCACTCTTGCGAGCCGTCTATGTAATTAATATCAGCATTAAATCCGAGGACTGTTTGAATTTTTGTATTATTTAAAACAGCCATAGCCCAGAAATAGACATCATCGTGTGTCGGCAGCAGTCGTTTTATTTTTTCTATATCATAAATATCTTTATGCAGAACACCAGGAGGATACATTACCCCGAACGCACCAATTTGCTGGTGTAAAAAAGTCGGTTCAAAACTTTCTTCATACAAAAATTTACGCGCGGAAACCGGTTGAAGTTCGTTATTTGTATCAAGTGCCAGTTTCACAACCCGTCTTGCGTAAACATTATTACCGTTTTTTAAATAAGCGTCATATAAACTTGAAAGTAATTCGCTGTCGTAGTACGCATCATCGTCAACCGTGACGATAATATCATCGGAGTATTTTCTAAGTGTCGGCAGAAGTTTTTTGTATGACCTTAAATCTTCGCACCAATCTATTGTGAGCCCTAAATCTCGCAATTTCAGCAATTCCGCCGGCAAATCTTGTTCTCTGTTCGGAAACTGTGAATCCGCAAGCCAGAGAATGATTTTATCAGGTTTCAATGATTGTGTAAGCAGAGTATTAATCGTAATGTGCACGCAATTTATTCTGCCGGGGTGAGTTGTTAAAGAAACAATCAGCCGCGGTGTTCTTTCTTCTCTGTTAAGTCCGTATTCCGTCGCCTCTTTGTACTTAAACCTTGATTTATGTTTTATTTGTATTCTGATACCCAGAAAATAAATTACATAATGTGAATCTATGTCTTTGATAAAAAATACTTTATTTGCACGCATTACTTAATTCCTTTTCCAACGATAAAACTGTATTATATACCTGCTCGGTGGTTACATCATTTTCAAAAACAAAAGTATGCGGATAGAGTTTTTTATCGGGCGCCCAATCTTTTGACGGTCCGACCTCTCTAAATAAAATAATTGTAGGCGTATCAACCGCATAACTTAAGTGTGCAGGTCCGGAGTCGACGCTTACCGTACATTTAGCGTTTTTTAAAACCGCAGCCAATTCGGGGATGGATGTTTTGTCTGACAAATCTATAAAATCACATCCTGCAGTTTTAAGCTGATCCAGATATTTCCGGCACTTTTCTCCGTGTCCTGTACATACTACTTTATAAGACTGGCTGATTTTCTTTAATAAATTTATTGCATAATCAAGCGGCAGGTCTTTGGGCGGATTTTTACTCTCAGGACAAAAAACTACATAGTTTTTCTCTTCCGGCAGCAGTGCTTTTAAATTATCCGGCAGTTCCGGCGGATTGTATTTTATGGGAAAATCTTTCACTTTATTTTTTGTATACAGTGATAACAGCATCGTGTGTCTGTGTTGTATTTTTCCTTTTCTTGCTTTCCAGTAGAATAAAACCTTTTTTGCGCCGATACATTTGGAAATAAAAAAATTCCTTTCATTTCTATAGGTTAAAAAACATGCATCAGGCGGTAAATGCGGAAAATCTCTGATAAAATCCGATATACTGCTTATTCCTTTGTGCTTATCTATTGTAAGAATACTGTCAACGCCTTCCTGATAGGCGGCTGCGTCTTTAAATGGTTTATCCGTTACAAATACAAGTTTGGAAGACGGATAATATTTTTTTATATTCCGGCAAAGTCCGTTACACAAAAGAACATCACCTAAACCCGCAGTGTTAAATACAACGAACACATCGCTTTTTTCTTTTATAAAGAGGGGTTTTATATAACTGCAGAAAAGTGCCTGATAATATCTGGGTCTAAGCCAGAATAAAGGTCTGTATTTTATATAACCCAAGAAGGACGCAATTTTATTCTGAGTATACCAGTCTTTTTTTTCTTCTTCTGATAATGCCCACGGCGTATGTTGAAGATACTTGAAGTAATATTCTTTAAACCAGCAAAAGGCGCCGAATTTCCACGGCTTTTGTCTTGAAACATAATGTATACAGCGCGGTACGGTTGTATAGCTGGAACGGTTTATAAAGTTGCTGGATTGGACATTCCATTCATCTTCTATGATTTTTATTCTGCCCTTAAGTGCCTCGTTTATAATTTCCTGATCACCCATTTTAATTGTTTCAAAGTTTTTGAGTGTGTAATCAAGAAAAGCCTGTTCGGCATTTTGCTTCCGCATATTTTCCAAATCCATGACAAGCATGCCGGCATTAACATAACCCGGGTTTCGTTTTAGCATTCTTTTATTAATATCTTTTACGCCTGCAACTGGTGCATCTCCTAATTCCTTATTAAATAAAGCTTTAAGAGAAGAGTTAACAACAACATCACAGTCAAAATATATTACGCGTTTGATGTCTGAGAGCATTGACGGAAGTTTTAGCCGGTAATATGTTGCAAGTGAAATATATTCATGAGTTTTTACGGACATATAGTCTCTAAAAAGATTATTGTCTATTTCAACAAAATTAATCTGACAGTCTTTTATACTTTTAAGCGATAAAATTTTTTCTTTGTTATCCTGTTCAATTCCGCCGTCAAGAACGTAAAAAACAAGTTCATCATCATGGTTCGCGTTTACTAAAACTGATGCAATAACAACACCTGCATACTTTGCGTAATTATTGTCGCACGCAAGACATACGTTTATCACGGACAATTTCCAACTCCTTATTTCATATTTAATATGATAACATGAATATAATTTATTGAAATTACCGGAATAATTAATTTATTATAAAAATTCTTTAAATAAAAAAGAACCTTGAAAAAAATATCTGTTTGTTATGTTATAATTAAATAGTAATTAAAAAGCCGATGTAGCTCAGTTGGTAGAGCAACTCATTCGTAATGAGTAGGTCAAGGGTTCGAGTCCCTTTATCGGCTGTTTTTTATGCTTATAATTCTAAAGTTGTGAATCCCGGCTTTTTTACTCTCGCAGAGCTGTGTTTAATATTCGGTAGAAAACCGACACAAAAAACGGCAGTGTTAAAAAGTATATAAAGGTAGAAGTTTTACCTTATTTATACTATAATTCTTCTGGCCGGTAGAGCAGGCGTGCCTCCTTAAACGCACGACAAACTTTTCTGTAAAAAGGGTGTAGAAAGGAGGTGAGCGACAGTGAAAATGCAAGGACTACTAAAAGCAATTAAAAGTGCCCTACTGGTCATAGGGCACCTGCTAATAGTTATTGCTACTTTGCTGTAGAGCCTGTAAAGAGAGTAGAAGCAACTACCCTCGCTCTACTTTTATTATAACTTACTTTTTAATTTTTTCAATTGTTTATCCCCATATTCCGTACCGCAGGGCATGGATGGAGATTGTAAAACACGGTTTAAACGGTTTTGGATGTTCAAATCTGGCTCAATATCTTATTTATACTGTTCATCCGTAACCGGATCAAGCCAGGTTGTCTGATTATTTTGTGCGTTCGTTTCAAGTGATATGTGAGCGAACATTCCGTCCGGCCCTGCACCGTGCCAGTGTTCAACATTTGGCGGAATCTTTACTATGTCGCCGGGCTTAAGGATTTGAATTTCTTTTGCCTTCTCCTGATACCTGCCTTCTCCTGCTGTTACAAGGAGGATTTGCCCACCTGAGTGTTTGTGCCAGTTTGTTCTTGCTTTTGGCTCAAACGTAACATTCCCGATTGGGGCATTCCAGATTTCATCCTTAGGGTTTAACATATTCAAATAAGTTGTTCCCGTAAAATATTTGTTGTACGGGTTAATTTCCCCCTGTGCAAACGGTTGTTTAAAATCTTCTGCCATAACAGTGTTGCCTCCTATTATTGTAAATACTGCCGTTAATATTGCCAACTTTTTATACATAAGTTACCTCCAAACATTTTTCTATATCGCTGACTATAAGTTCCGGCGTCAAATGATAGTGTTGGTATAATTCATTGAGCGGGACTCTGTCGGGAAATTCTTTATTAGCCCCGAAGTTGAGAACTTTCATACTTGAATTTCCGTAAAATCTTGCGATTTTTTCACCGAACCCGCCGTTTAAAAGCCCGTCTTCAAGCGTAATAACGATTTCATGGTCTTTTTTAAGTTCATTAAGCAATTCTTCATCGCATCCGGTGATAAAGCGCGGATTAATAAGCGTTGCATCAATACCGAGTTTTTTATTGAGTTCTTCTCTGACTCTTTCACCGAGACCGTAAAAACTGCCCAATCCTATAATTGCAACTTTTTCCCCGCTGCGGGTAACTTTGAATTTGTTAAGTATTGAGTAGTCTGTATCATCTTTAATCCCTGTTGACTTAAGCGGGATAGAGGGTACTCTTATTGCAACGGGGTGCTCGTTCTGGTTGTAAGAATATTCAAGCATTGCAAGGTATTCTTCTTTACATGTTGGTGCAAGATAAACCATGTTTGGAATATTGGAAATTAGCGGAATATCAAATATACAAAGGTGTGTTGCATCCGCGCCGGAAATCCCGCCCCAGTGTACAAGCAGTGTTACAGGTGAATTATTTAAACACAAATCCTGCGATAACTGGTCATAAGTTCTTTGTATAAAAGATGACATCAATGAGAGTATCGGTTTAGCTCCGGATTTCGCAAGTGCTGACGCGTATGCAACTGCGTGTTCTTCAGCAATACCTACATCAGTATATTGTTTCCCTAATTTATTTCTAAAGGTTGAATCAAATCCGAAAACCCCCGGAGTTCCTGCTACAATGGCAACGGTTGCCGGATTTTGAGCCGCTTTGTTAAGGATAAATTCTTTGGTGATAGAGTTGTAATCCTCAACAGGGGTTGATGGTGCTGCGGGTTTATTTTCATCGAGTGTCCCCGGCATAATCCAGTGGAACATTTCTTTGTTTTCTTCCGCAACTTTTAACCCGTGTCCCTTTAATGTATGAATATGCACTACAACCGGATGGTTAACATCTTTGACCTGTTTTAATGTTTCAATAAGTTCGCTGATGTTGTTGCCGTCTGCAACGTAATGATACTCAAAACCAAGGGTTTTAAAGAAATTGTTTTCTGATTTGCCGTTGGTTTCTCTTAATTCTTTAAGGTTTGAATACAGTCCGCCGTGGTTCTCAGCAATAGACATGTCGTTATCGTTAACGATAATAATTATATTGCTTCCGAGTACCGCCGCATTATCAAATCCTTCAAACGCTTCGCCGCCGCTGAGTGATCCGTCGCCAATCAGCGCAATAACGTTGCCTTTTTCGCCTTTTAAATCTCTTGCTTTTGCCACACCTGCTGCAAGGCTTACGGAGGTTGATGTGTGACCTACTTTGAATAGGTCATATTCACTTTCCTCAGGAGCCGTGTAACCGGTATATTTATAATACTTATCGGGATCTGTAAATCCTTCTTTTCTGCCGGTCAGAATTTTATGCGGGTAGCACTGGTGAGATACGTCAAAAACTATTTTATCAACAGGAGCATTGAATACGTAATGCATTGCAATTGTTGCTTCAATAATCCCGAGATTCGGTCCCATGTGTCCGCCGGTTGTATTAACCTTTTTTATAATTAACTCCCGCATTTCATCCGCAAGAGTATTCATCTCATCAATTGAAAGATTTTTTAAATCTTCGGGGGTATTAACTTTGTCTAAAATCATAGTTTTCTCCATTCTTCTTTACTATTTGTTTGTGCGTTTTATTTCTTTTTAAATTGTGCGTGTTAGTTATTTGTTAATTTTTATACACTTCTGCCTTTTTCATAGGCGTCTTTAAGAGCGTCAGTATTGTTTATTTCGCCCTTTTGCCAAACACCTGCACCGTAGATTAAGCCGGCTTCTCTGACGTTATCAAGACAGTCGGTAAGCCCTCTAAATCCGTCAAACGTTTTTTCAAGCGCTGCTTGTCTATCATCGGCAGCAGTTGCTATAAAATAAAAATCTTTATCAGTGATATGGGTATATCTTGAGCAGCAGCGGTCAATAAAAGTTTTCATCTGTCCGTTCATCGTATAAAAATAAACAGGGGTTGCCATAACAATTACATTGGCTTCTACCATTTTATCGAGAATTTCAGCCATATCATCCTTCTGGGAGCATTCTGTATAATCGTTAGTATTACAAAAACCGCAACCCGTACAATAATTAATTTTCTTATCTTTCAAAAATATTTTTTCGGTCTCATTGCCGGCATCTTTTGCGCCTCTGATAAATTCATCGCAAAGTATATCCGAATTTCCGCCTTTTCTGGGGCTTGCGGAGATAACCAAAACTTTTTTACTCATATTGCCTCCTTCTTGATAGTACTATTGTACATTTGAGAGTTACTATCAATCAAGCCCCTGCTTTTAAAAATTATTAATTGTTAATATTGTGCGCTGCGATTTAGGAGTATCGTTGGGATAAAATCGTCAGCAAATCTGTGGTGCTTGTTTAAACTTTAAGCGCGCGGAGCGAGTTTAATACTGCGAGGAGCGCAACCCCTGCGTCTGCAAAAACGGCGCCCCACATTGTCATAAGCCCGACAGCACCGAGGGCTAGAAATACAACTTTGACACCGATTGCAAATATAATGTTTTGTTTAACAATATTCATTGTGCGTTTTGCAATTTTAACTGCGGCGGGAATTTTGGACGGCTTATCATCCATAATTACAACGTCTGCAGCCTCAATTGCAGCATCAGAACCCAGCGCGCCCATTGCAATACCAATATCGGCTCTTGTTAAGACCGGCGCATCATTTATTCCGTCCCCCGCAAAGATTACGGATTTATCGTTTGTTTTTGCATTTAGTATTTCTTCTGTTTTTTCAACTTTATCTGCGGGGAGGAGTTTTGAGTAAACTTTGTCTACACCGAGTTTTTCTGCCGCAGCAAGTGCCGCAGACTCGGAATCACCCGTAAGAATAACAGTTTTCACACCTGCCTTTTTAAGTTCTGATATTGTTTGTAAAGAATCTTCTTTTACTTCGTCAGCAATAACAACATACCCCGTGTAAACTCCGCCTTTTGCAATATAAACAACCGTTCCCGTCTCATCAACCGGAGTATATTTAATATCCAGTTTATCCATCAATGCGGCGTTGCCTGCGGCAATATATTCACTGTCAAGTTTAATTTTTACGCCCTTCCCCGCAAATTCTTCAACATTAGAAATTTTTGAACTGTCGATTTCTTTACCGTAAGCTTTTTTAAGAGAAAGTGCTATCGGGTGGTTTGAATAATTTTCCGCATAAGCAGCGTATTCAATAACTTGTTCTTTTGTATATCCGTTTGCCGGAATGGTTTTTACAACCTCAAACCTGCCTTTCGTAAGCGTTCCCGTTTTATCAAAAATAACGGTATCCGGTCTGGAGAGAAGTTCCATATAATTGCTGCCTTTAATTAAAATTCCCTGTCTGGACGCACCGCCAAGCCCCGCAAAAAATCCTAACGGAACGGATATTACAAGCGCACACGGGCATGAAATAACAAGGAACGTTAATGCTCGGAATATCCAGATATTGAATGTGTCACCCGTAACAAGCGGAGGAACAACTGCAAGGATAACGGCGCCTAAAACTACTATCGGCGTATAATACCGCGCAAATTTTGTTATAAAATTTTCTGCTTTTGCTTTCTTGCCGGCAGCGTGTTCTACAAGTTCCAGAATTTTAGAAACCGTTGATTCACCAAATTCTTTTTGTACTTTTATTTTTAAGTACCCGTTTGTGTTTATACATCCGCTTATTGCCTCATCTCCTGTTTTTAATTCTCTCGGAGCAGATTCACCCGTCAGGGCAGAGGTGTCGACAACCGCGCTCCCTGAAACGACAATTCCGTCCAAGGGAATTTTTTCTCCGCTTGTTACAACAATTTCATCCCCGACAGCAATCTCTGACGGAGATTTTTTTACAAGTTTACCTTCTGTCTCAACATTCGCGTAATCCGGTCGTATATCCATTAATTCAGTAATTGAGCGGCGGGATTTTTCAACCGCCAAATCCTGAAAGTACTCGCCAATCTGGTATAAAACCATAACCATAACGGCTTCTGGGTATTCTTTGATTGCAAACGCCCCGAGTGTTGCAATTCCCATAAGGAAATTTTCGTCAAAGAGTTTGCCCGTTTTAATATGTAACAGGGCTTTATACAAAACATCAGCACCTGCTATGAAATACGCCGCTGCAAACATTATAAGCGCCGCAGTACCGCCAAATTGGAACGCTGCGGCAAAAATAGTCAGAGAGACAATAATCCTGAAAATTCTTGTTTTATCTTTTTGTGAATTGTGGTGGTGATGTTCGTGGTCGCACATACTGACTTTCCTTTTATAATTGAATAATTATTCAAATGATATACTAACATTATAATTGAATAGTTGTTCAATTGTCAAGTGGTATGGTTCGTTTTTTATATTTAAAAATTATTGCACCACTTATAAAGCGGCAGTAACAAGTGTTTCAACATTTACCTCTTTTTTACAATTCTTCATATAGTTGAACGGTTATTCATTTGTTGTATGATATTAAGTGGTGGTTTATGGAAAATAAAAAATCTGACTGTGAAGCAATAAATATTGAACTTGTTAATAAAATCAGACCGAATATGCCTGATATGAATTTACTTTACGAGTTATCGGACTTTTTTAAAGTAATGGGTGACAGCACAAGAATACAGCTTTTGTGGGCGTTGGAAGAAAGTGAAATGTGCGTCGGAGATTTAGCGGTTCTGCTTAATATGACAAAATCCGCGGTATCGCACCAGTTGAAGGTTTTGCGCGCGGCAAAACTGGTCAGGGCAAACAAGGTCGGTAAAAATGTTTATTATGCGCTCAGTGATCACCATGTGAAAACCGTATTTGAAAAGGCGCTTGAGCATATTTGCGAATAGTTTGATATTTAAATTGTTTATTGACTGTCAAATCTTTTCTTGTTAGAATTTTTTGCTAGAGAACAGTGCAATGAGAGTTAATCAAATAAATTCTTTTTACCCCGATTATAAACAGCAGCAGTTTAGTCCTCTCAAAGACGGTCTGAATTTTTTACCGGTACCCCAAAAAAGTATTGCGGTACACTCTTTTACAGGAAAATTTAAGAATACTAAATTATTCGCCGGAGTATTTGCTCTTTATGGTGCGGGACTTTCTGTTTTTAATACGCTTGTGAACAATGATAGTAAGATTGGTGATATTTTCCTTGACGGTTTTCTTGCAGGATTGTGCGGTGCTTTTATAGGATTTCTAGTAGATAACCTGAATATTAGAAATAAAAAATAATAACTTTAATTTTTTTTTGTTAGAATTTTTTTAAAGGAGTATGGGTATGAGGATACAAAAAATTAACAATACCACAGGTCGTTGTACAATAAGACCAATGGAGACGCAAAAATTTTTGTCAAGGCAAAGTAATAATTTTAGTTATTCACAGCCGGCTTTTGAAGGAAAGTATAAGTATGCAAAGGCTCTTGGAGGTTTATTTGGTACAGCAGGCGCTCTTGGTGCAGGCATAGGTTCTGTCCTTCTCGGCGGGCTTTCAATTCCTCTGGTTGCGCTCTATACGGTGGTTTCTGCAGCAAGCGGAGCAATTATCGGACATGAATTTGATAAGAGTGATGCTAAAAATAGCACTAATGATGTAATTAAAAATACAAAAAAAACTTAAGTTTTCATTTGTTATTATTTGTTATATAATAATTTGAACAAAAATAATTGAATGATAAAATAAAATGCGAAGGAGAAATAATTATGGAAACTTATGGAATTGAAAAACTGGGGATTATCGCACCAAAGGCGGTATATCGTAATCTTACCCCTGCACAGCTGACAGAGGCAGCATTACGCCGTGGAGAAGGAACATTAAGTAATACCGGTGCACTGGTAGTTACAACCGGAAAATATACCGGACGTTCACCTAAGGATAAGTTTATTGTTGACACTGACGGTGTTCATAATGAAATTGCTTGGGGAAAAGTTAACCGCCCGATTAGCCGTGAAAAATACAACTCTATACGAGGTAAAATAGCGGCGTATTTACAAAACCGTGAAATTTTTATTTTTGATGGTTTTGCTGGCGCGGATAAAAAATATACTCAAAAATTCCGTGTTATAAACGAACTTGCCAGCCAGAATATGTTTATCCACCAATTATTGATTCGCCCGACTGCGGAAGAGCTTGCAAACTACGGCGCGCCTGATTATACAATTCTTTGTGCTCCGGGATTTAAATGTGATCCCGAGGTCGACGGTGTAAATTCTGAGGCAGCAATAATTATAGATTATGAAGCACACGAAATCATTATTTGCGGTTCACAATATGCAGGTGAAATCAAAAAATCTGTATTCTCTACAATGAACTATATAATGACAAAGAAAAATGTTCTTCCGATGCACTGTTCTGCCAATATGGATCCGCAAACCGGTGAAACAGCGGTATTCTTTGGGCTTTCCGGAACAGGAAAAACAACATTATCAGCAGATCCTGCGCGTAAATTAATTGGTGATGACGAACACGGCTGGTCTCCGGATGGTATTTTTAACTTTGAAGGCGGATGTTATGCAAAATGTATTAATCTTTCTGCGGAACATGAACCTGATATTTACAACGCAATTAAATTCGGTTCGCTTGTAGAAAACGTTGTTATGGACCCTGAAACCCGTGAGTTTGATTTTGCGGACGGAAGTCTTACCGAAAATACCCGTGTAGGTTATCCGATTGATTATATTAATAACGCACAAATTCCGAGTGTCGGCGGTATTCCTAAGGTTGTTGTATTCCTTACGGCTGATGCTTTCGGGGTACTTCCCCCGATTAGCAGATTAAGTAAAAATGCTGCAATGTACCATTTTGTAACCGGATTTACTTCAAAACTTGCAGGTACTGAACGCGGCGTTACAGAACCGCAGCCGACATTCTCAACATTGTTTGGCGAGCCTTTTATGCCGATGGACGCTTCTGTATACGCACAAATGCTCGGTGAAAAACTTGATAAATACGGTACAAAAGTTTACCTTGTTAATACCGGATGGGCTGGCGGAAGTGCAGCATCAGGCGCTAAACGTATGAAACTTGCTTACACAAGGGCAATGGTTACTGCCGCATTAAACGGTGCATTTGATAACATTGAATTCAAGCACCACGATATATTCAATGTTGATTATCCTGTATCCTGTCCGAATGTTCCGGATGAACAGCTTGATGCCCGCGGTTTATGGGCAGATAAAGCTGCTTATGATGAACAGGCTAATAAACTTGCACAAATGTTTGCGGATAATTTTGCCGCAAAATATCCTAATATGCCTGCAGAAATTGTTGCAGCAGGTCCGAAACCTAAAAATACCGCAAAAATTTAGGCGGATAAATAATTTATAAATATCAAAGAGTGCGTTGTTTACGCACTCTTTGTGTATTTGAAACCGGACTATTTACTTCTTACATTTTTCTTACGGCACATATTTTTGTCGTAGAAAGAGGTGAGTATGAAAAATTTGGTGGAATCAATTAAAAGCAGAAAAGATATTGCGGCGGTGGAAAATTATCTTGCAAAAACGAGTGAAAGAAACCGGCTGATTTTTGCGATGGGGATTAATTCAGGGCTAAGGGTTTCTGATATTCTCGGGTTAAATGTTTGTGATGTAATGGGTAAGTCTTTTATTGAAATACGGGAGAAGAAGACCGGCAAATATAAACGTTTTCCGTTAAATAAAAAACTTTGCAGATTAATCAGAGAATATACGGATGGAATGATTTGTTCTGACAAACCTCTGTTTACCGGTAAAAAACTCGGGCGGTTGGATCGCTCTCAGGTTTACAGATTTTTGAACGAGGCTTGCCGGGCGGTCGGGATTAAAGATGTTAATATAGGTACCCATACTATGCGTAAAAGTTTCGGGTATTTTTTCTATAAACAGTATAATGATGTGGCTCTTTTGCAAAAAATTCTTAACCATTCTTCTCCGTCTATTACTCTGCGGTATATCGGGATTTCGCAGGATGAAATAGATACATCGTATATGAATTTCCACCTGTAGGGAATATATACGGGTGCTTTAAAAAGCATCCGTTACTTTTACAACCCTATTTTCTGATCCAGTTTAAGCTGGTCAATAAGTTCAATAATGGAAGTGATTTCCGTATATATCTGGAGAAATTGCCTGTAATCATCTACCGGTTTATTTATTGCTCCAAGGGAAAACATATCTTTTCGGGTGTTAATTGAAATAAACAGTTTATTCATATAGAATGCGCAGGATATTTGGGCTGCCATAAAAGTTTTTTTAATTTTAGTTAGGCGCTCCATAAAAGTAGGTGTAAGCAAATACCTTGCTTCAACTTCATCATTTGTAAAAACGTCAAATATTTTTTCAAATCTGCTGTCCTCAAGGATTGTATGTTTTAATCCGTTTATCGGAGAAAGGTGAAGAGCCGTGTCAGAAGTTACGAGTGTGTGCCCGTGAAAGATTTTGTTCATATCAAGGAGAACAACTGCTCCCTGAAAAGTGACATAGTTGTTTTTGTCACCCTTTTCCCAGTAGGTTACTTCTGCAATCTCTATTGAAACATCGTTGTGCTTTCCTGTAAAAATATCATCACTTTGTGCTCTGTACCAGTTCTTTGGAACAATACCTGTATTGACAAATAAATCGTAGTTTACGATATTTCCCGACGACCATTGGAAATCACCGAGCGCATTGCAGAATACAGGCATGATTTTATGTTTTATCTTAGTTTCAAAATTCTTTTTTTGTTTGTAATAGTCACCCAACATAATTGCAGCTATAATTATAACTAAAAAGATAGAACCTCGTGGCTGTTGTATTGCAATCTCATAAAGAAATAGGCATAGCAAACAAAAAAGAATTATCCCTAAAATGGTTGCTCTTATTTTATAAGCAAAAAATATTTTCATCCGCTGCTCCTCAAATTCTGTAAGCAAAGGTTTACAAGTTTTATAAAACATTTCGTTAAATTCTTTTCTACTACTCATATTACAACCCTATTTTCTGATCTAGTTTAAGCTGGTCAATAAGTTCAATGATGGAAGTAATTTCTTCAAACATTTGGAAGAACTGTTTTTCGTCATCCGCAGGCTTTGTAAGAGAGCCCAGGACAAACATATCTTTTCTGGTATCTATAGAGATAAACAGTTTATCCCTATAAAACGCGCATGAGAGTTTGTCACATTTAAATGCTTTTCTCACCTTGACAAGCCGTTCCATGAACGTAGGCGTAAGCAAATACCGCGCTTCAACTTCATCGTTTGTAAAGACATCAAACATTTTTTCAAACGTTACATCTTCCAGTGTTGTATGTCTTAAACCGCTTACCGGTGCACCGTGCAGTAAAGTGTCAGCCGCGACAACCGTATGAGCCTTAAAATCCTTATTCATTCCGAGTTCTGCAACAACGCCGTCAAACAGTGTGTATTCTTTCCTGCTCCGCCGCCCTTTACTATCGTATGTTATTCTTATGTCTTTGTAGCAGACTTCATTAATTTCAATACTTACATCTTTGTAAGTTCCCTTAAAAATATCATCATGTTCTTCCTTGTCATATTTTCGGGGAATAACACCTGCTTGTGCAAATAGTGGAGAGTTAATACCAAACAACGGGTTCCACTGGAAATCGCCCAGGCATTTGCAAAATACCGGCATTACTTCCGCCTTAATTTTTCGTTCAAAAGCTTTTCCGGTTATTTGGGCAATAGTAAGTATAACTGCAGTACAGGCGCCCGAAATAATAAAAATCTGCTGATAAAACTCAATAGGACTAATTACAAAATAAAGCAGTAAACTGATTATAAAAGCAGCCCCGCTGATACCGCCCGTTATTGCAAAGATTAAAAACTTATTCTTTCTTTCTGTTTCATATTTACCAAGGAGCGGCAGGCAGTTTTTACGGAATAAACCGTAAAATTCTTTTTGGGTAGTACCTTTTTTGTCCATTTATTCCCCTCAATATTATTTTAAGTAATTTGCCGCATTTACGGGTTTGGTTTCAGCCTCATCCACCTTGAAAAATTCCTGACGGTGAACGCCTACCATGCCCGCAACAATCGAGGACGGGAAGATTTCTACCGCATTGTTAAGTTCAAGCACGGCAGAGTTATAGAATCTTCTTGCAGCAGCAATGTGTTCTTCAACTTCGTTATAAGTTTGCATTGCATGAACCATTGTCTGGTCGGACTTTAATTGCGGGTAGTTCTCAACCGCAACCATTATTTGCCCCATCTTGCTTCTGATTTGAGAGTCAAGTTCCAGTTTTTTACCGACGTTATTAATATCCTCAGGCAGTGATATTGCCTGCGTTCTTAATTTTGTAACCTCTTCCATTAAGGATTTTTCGTGTTCCATAAACTTGCCGGCAAGGGTAAGAATATTAGGAATCAAATCATATCTCTTTTTAAGCTGTACGCTGATACTCGAAAAAGCTTCCATTACTTTGTTTTTCTTTTGAATAAGCGAAACATACATCCCGTAGAACGCAAAAATAATTAATGCCGCAATAGCAAGTAAAACAATAACTGATAGCTTCATTTTTCTTTTTCCCTTTCCTTATAATACCGGGTTATTATACCATATCGGGCAAAAAGGTTCTTCATTTGTTTGTATTACTTAACTGATTTTCAACGGTATTTTTTTGAAATGGGATAAAAAACTGTTAAAAGCCTTTCTGTTTTCTGCCGATTGCAGGCTTAAATGTCTTGGACGTTGATTTTTTGTATAAGCATAGCACCATGGTGATATATTATTTCCCTTTATTAAATCTATATAATAATTATAGAGATTTTTATGAACCTTATCGCCGCATGCTGCTAATAAATCCTGACATTCTTTGTTTTTTAGGACGGCAGATATGAACTTTTTATTTAATCTGTCTGGCTGAGAATTTTGATAAGAGTTTTTATAATATTCGACCGCTTTATTACCGTTCCCCAGAATTGTAACAAAAGAATTCAGTACAACAATTTGTGAGTACCCCATTTTATATCCTAAAATTATTAAATTCCTTATTGTCTGGTCAAATCTGGATTTATTATCACCATTTGACGGGTATGTTTTAGATGGGTTCATAAGTAAAGTCGTTAAAATATTACCGCTTTTATTCTGCAGTAATTCAATGATTAAACAATATCTGCAATTGAACGGTTTTGTTAAATTTATATTATCTTCGTATATACCGTAACCGCTAACTTCTATACTATACTTGTCAAAGTAATCATCTTTTATAACGTTAGACAAGGTATAGGTTTTAGTGCTCTCTTTGTTTAATAAGTTTAAAATATCATATTTATCCATTACACATTACCGGTAGAACTGTTCCTGTCGTCTTCCAGTTGTTTCAACTGGCGCATATCCACTTTTTCATCAGTATCATACGCGGCAATTGTTTGGATAGAGGCGTTAATATCAACGTTAACCTCTGCATCTACCATTTCTATATCGTCTTTGGTAAACTCTTTAATTTTGCCGTCTTCAAACTTAACGGCAACAATACTGTTAAGGAATTTGATATAACAAATTTTGCCAAGACCCGCGGGTGTCATAACCGTTGACCCTACAGGCGGAATACCTTTTGCTGCCTCAATGTAGTTTGAATACTCATAAGTCAGACAGCACAACAAACGCCCGCAGCTCCCTGATATTTTGGACGGTGTTATTGGCATTCCCTGATCTTTTGCAAGTTTTACGTTGATTGATGCAAACTTCCTTAAGAACGAGCAGCAGCAGAATGGTTTGCCGCACATCCCTGTCCCCTCCATTATAGAGGTTTCGTCCCGTACTCCGATATGGCGCAGGTCAATTCTCATGTGGCGGAATACCTGTGTCAAATCCTTTAACAGCGCTCTAAAGTCGACACGCTCAGGCGCGGTGTAATAGAACGTTATTTTCTTTCTGTCAAAGGTTAGCCTGCATTGCACAAGGTTCATTGAGAGGTTGTGCTGCTGAACCAGCTCTTTGCACTTAAAAAATGATGTCACTTCTTCGCGTTTTATGTCGTCATAAATCATCATATCTTCATGCGACATTGTTCTGACAAACTTAAACGGCTCAAGGTTTTTGCCTGATTCTTCAAACCTTTTTGAGATTTCAGAATTTACTCTGAAAACTTTTAAGACTTCTTCGCCCTTCTCTGTTCTAGCAATAACTAACTGGTTTTCTTCCAACTCAACGTTTTCGGGCACGTCAAGCGGGTGAAATGTATTTTTGAGGTAATTAACTGCCCACTTTATCATAACGTTCTTCTTCCTTGAGTTTTCTGTTCATAAGTTTGTCCAAAATCTGCTGCGGGGTAATGTCCGTATAGAGCGCCTCATAAATAGCGTTTGAGAGCGGAACATCAACACCTAGTTTTTTACCTAAATCGCACATTGCTTTGGAGGTCTTAACCCCTTCTGCGACAGAGCCTAATTCTCTTAAAATATCATCAATTTTTTTACCTTTGCCAAGGAGTGAGCCTACCGTAAAGTTTCTGGACATCGGGCTTGAACAGGTTGCTATAAGGTCGCCCATACCCGATAAACCGTACAATGTTGAAGGCTGTGCGCCGAGTTTTATGCTCACACGGATAATTTCCGCCATCCCGCGGGTTAAGAGTGTACCGAGACAGTTGTCGCCGAGCTCCATACTGTGCGCAAAACCTGATGCAATAGCGATAACGTTTTTCAAACTTCCGCCAAGTTCCACGCCTATTACATCGGAGTTGGTATATAATCTGAATTTGCCGCCCACATTGAGCGCCCTTTGTACAAATTCCGCTGTTTCCATATCCTCTGATGCGACTGATGCTGCGGTCGGTTTCCCCTGCAGGACTTCTTTTGCAAGCGTAGGACCTGAAAGTATTGCAAGTTTTTGCTCCGGCAGTACGTCTTTTATAACCTCCGACATCCGCATAAGAGTATTTAATTCAATACCTTTTGAGGCGTTTACAAGAATTTGAGACGGTTTTATACCTGCGTCTTTAAGTTTTTCGCAAACATCCCTCATCCCTGCGGTTGCAACGACTGCAAGTATAATGTTTGCCCCCTCGATAGATTCTTTAAGGTTTGATGAAATTTTGACTTTGCTGTCCAGTTGGACTTCCAGCGGCTTTGAGCAATGCTTATTCTTTATCAAATCCTCGTATAAGTCGGATTCCCTGCCCCAAACGGTTATTTCTTCAAAATTATTTGTTAAAAGCCAGGCTAACGTAAGCCCCCAACATCCGGGTCCGAGAACAGTTAATTTCATCCTAAAAATCTCCCAATACTTTTCTTAGTACGCCTCTGTGTTTTGCAAGTTCTTTTTCTGCATCTTCTTTATCAATATTGAGTTTTAAAGATACAATAGCAGTTTTTATATTCCATCCGCACTTTAAGAGCGTCGTGAATGCTACGGAGTGCTGCACATCCGCAAGCTGTGATACAATCCTTATTGCGCGGTCTTTCAATTTTTCATTGTTTGCTTGCAGGTCAATCATAAAGTTTTTGTAAGTTTTCCCGATTTTAATCATTGAACCGGTTGAAAGCATATTCAAAACCATCTTTTGTGCGGTTCCTGCTTTAAGTCTGCTTGAGCCTGCAATAACCTCCGGTCCTACCTCCACGCAAATTACATGTGCCGCTTCTTCAACAATTCTGCCCTTTGAGTTGCAGGTAAGGGCGATAGTTTTACATCCTATTTCATTGGCGCGTGCAAGCACCCCCATAAGATAATTCGGGTTGCCGCTCGCAGAAATCATCACTGCGACATCTTTATCCGTTAAAACATTAGCATCGGCAACACCCGCCGCAAAATCGTCTTCAGCGCCTTCAACTGCGGAACGGAGTGCGTCATATCCGCCTGCGATAATTCCCTGAACCATATCCGGCGGAACATTAAATGTCGGTGTGCATTCTGAGGCATCAAGAACACCCAGTCTTCCTGAAGTCCCTGCTCCGTAATAAAATAAGCGTCCTCCCGCTAAAAATTGTTTGGCAATCATATCAATTGCTTTTGCAATATTTTCGGCTTCGTATTCAACGGCTTTTGCGACGATTTTATCCTCGTCGTTCATTTTCTTTACCATATCAATTGTTGACACTAAATCAATATCAATGGTGTTTTTGTTTACAAATTCGGTAATAACTTCGGTCAACGGCAATCCTCCTATACAGACTATATCGATTTAATAAGGTTAGCGGTTTCAATAGCCGTGCGTGCGGCTTCCGAACCTTTATTTCCGGCTTTTGTACCGGCGCGTTCTATTGCTTGTTCGATATTTTCTGTTGTGAGTACTCCGAATATTACAGGCAACCCTTCATCAAGTGCGACTTTGGCAATACCTTTTGATATTTCCGCACTTACGTAATCAAAATGGGCGGTTGCTCCTCTTATAACCGCGCCAAGGGCAATTATTGCATCATATTTCTTTGTTTGTGCGCATTTTTGTGCTACAAGAGGAATTTCAAACGAACCCGGAACCCATACCACATCAATTTCGTCTTCTTTTACTCCGTGGCGTCTCAATTCGTCAAGCGCGCCAGAAAGAAGTTTTGATGTAATAAATTCGTTAAATCTTGCGGCAATTATACAAAACCTGCTGCCATTTGGTGTTAAAAATCCCTCGATAGTTTTCATAATGCATTACTCCTTATATAGATTTTATAACACAAACAAACTTTTTACAAGCTTTATGCAATTAAGAAGCCCGGTCACTTATATTAAGTATTCCGGGCTCCCTGAGTCATTGTCCTCTAAAGCACTAGAACGTACTAATTGTACGTTGTTTTATTCTCGTTCTCTCTATGTATTAATTGCCTGTGTTTGAAAAACAGAACCCCATTGTCTTTAAGCTTTTGTTTTATTTTGTAAAATGTTATGCTCTTATTTTCTGTCTTTATAACCGGTAAAACTAATCTTTATTTCTTTAAACCCTGCAGTCTCGATAAATCTGAATTATATATACCCCGAAGATTTATTTTGTCTGTTGAAATTGTATTCTAAACAAAGTTATAGATTGAAAACAAAAATTTGCGGTCTTTTATACCAGACCCTCTTTTACAGCTTTAACCGCTGCCTGAACTCTGTCGTTTACGCACATCTTTTGAAGAATTGAACAAACGTGAGCTTTTGCGGTATGAACACTTACTATTAACTCTTTTGCAATTTCCGTATTGCTTTTTCCCGCAACAAGATGTTTTAAAACTTCGTATTCTCTTTCTGTTAGCGGAACACGGTTCTTGTCGTTATTTTTGTCTTGAAGAATCCCTGCAGTATCTTGTTTAGGGAAAGCATTAAGTACTTTTGTTGCAATTTCAGGGTCAAGCCAGCATACCCCCTGTGCCACATCCCTGATTACATCCGCAAGTTTAATAGGATCAATGTCTTTTAAGCAGTAAGCAATTGCCCCTGAACTGAGTGTTGCAATTACTTCTTCTTCTCTGTCATGCGAAGTAAGAGCAATTACTTTAATTTCAGGATTAAATGCTTTGACCTGAATAGTAGCTTCGATACCATTCATGCCTGCAAGACCTAAATCCATAAGTACTACATCAGGATTAAGCCTTTTAATAAAGTTTAATCCGTCGGTTGCATTATCGCTTTCCGCTACGACTTCAATGTCTTCGTTTGCATTGAGTGCGCACCGTAAACCGACTCTTGTGAGTTTGAAATCTTCTATGATTACAACTCTGATTACTTTTGATTTTACTGTCATTGTTTTACTCCCTTCTGGTATTATTAAATTATATCCATGTTACGGAGTATATTACCCAACTGGGGGGATTTTCATGTACGTTGGGATTTTTTCTGAAAATTTTTACAACTAAAGTTAGAGAAACTTCTAACTTAGTTACAATACAACTTTGCCGAAAAAACATTTAACATAACAGTGTGAGGGAGAAAGTCTCTCACAGTATTAATATATGAAAATAGCACAGGAGATTTAAAGAAATGGCACTCACACTTAACACGAACATCATTTCGATGAAGGTAAGAACAAACCTTCAATCTGCGACTGATGGTTTGAATACTGCCATTGAAAGAATGACCACGGGGTACAGAATTAACTCATCAATGGATGATGCAGCAGGTTATTCTATTGCAGTACAGATGGAAGCAGACTTAGGTTCTTACAATGTAGCTTCTGATAATACACAAATCGGGTCAGACATGCTTACAACGTTAGAAGGAAACTATGACTTAATTAACGATCACCTTCAACGTATCAGAGAATTAACAGAACAAGCTGCAAACGATACTTACGGTGAAGATTCAAGAGAAGCTATACAGGCTGAAATTACTGCAAGACTTGAAGAGGTCACCCGTATTGCGAAGTCTTGTAATTATAACGGCTTAAAGCTGATGGATGGCACTGTAAGACCGGAAGGCTATAATATTCAAGTTGGTATTGACGGGGATGAAACGAGTCGTATTAATCTTTCGCAGGATATATTTGCTGATTGTACAAGTACTGCATTATTTGGAGCAATTGGCGGCGGTTATACAATTGATGAAGTCGCTGAAAAATGTGCAGGTTTAGATGACACAGAATTAGCACATGAAATGCTTTCAGTTCTTGATGAAGCAATGGCAAATGTTTCAAGCAGGGTAACTATCCTTGGTGCTGCACAAAATAAAATTGAATCAGCTGCATCATCAATTGAAGTAGCAACTATTAACCAAACATCTTCACTCTCAACAATCAGAGATGCCGATGTTGCAGAAGAATCAACAAATTATATACAACAACAAATTATTCAGAGTGCTGCATCAACTTTACTGGCGACAGCAAACCAAACTCCGTCAATTGCACTCGATTTAATTTAACAATTAGGTTGAGAAACCGTTTTCATATATTAATAAGAGCCGGTGTATACCGGCTTTTTATTTTGTGTATCTTCTATTTTAAAAAATTGCGGCATGTGAAGTAAAGAAGTCAGTGATTATGTTTACAAGCATGGGTAAAATCCAGATCATTATAGCAGCCCCGAATACGGGCTTAAAAAGGAAGCTTAATTGGAATACGTTTACCTGCGGTGCTGTTCTTGATATTATACCGAGTATAATATCTTGCCCGAGAGTGGCAAGAAGAATAGGCGCTGCCAGTTGTAGACCAATATAGAGAACATTAGATGTCATTGTAATAAGGTAATCCATGTTTATTATCTGATTGAGCGGGATGCTGCTTGCATATATCGGGAATATTTCAAAACTTCTTATTAAAGCCTTAAACATCCAGTATAATCCGCCGATATGAATGAACAGTATAGTACCAAACAGAGTAAGGATATTGCTTAATAATGCGGTTTGGCTGTTTGTTGACGGGTCCATAACCATGGCGGATGACAAACCCATCTGGGTATTAATCATGTCCCCTGCGGATTCAACTGCAAGAATAAGAAGTCTTGCCGTGTACCCGATTATCGCCCCGCAGGTTATGTTAAGGATTACAAGCAGCATAAGCGATGTGCCGCTTGGCACAGGCGGCGGGTTAAGAAGGGGGGTAAGCATAATTGTAAACAGGAATACAAACCCTATTTTTACGTAAGATATTACATCTGTTCTGTGGAAAACAGGTGCAAAACGCACAAATCCGATAAGCCTTGCAAAAACTACAACGCCTGCAAAAAAATAAGCGTTAAATTGTGGAAATAAGGTTGATATACCGCTTATGATTTGTTCCATTATTTGTCTTCATCCCCTATTTTAATTTCAATAGATGTCAGACCTTTGGGCGATATTCTTTTTTTAGTTGCTGCCGCAGGCGGCGGATCAAGTTCAAACACTCCAGGTGCAGTATCAAGTATATAACAAGTATAATTACCGCTTGTTTTCAGCTCTGTTTTATTCTTTGATATATTCATATCAAATTCACTTTTTTTGCCGTCTGATGTTAAATAAAATTTTCCTTTTCCCTCTTTTTTGCATTCAACTATTACAGTATTTTTTTCATTCATTATGGTTGTCATTTCATGAACTTCTATTATGTCTGGAGTGTTGTTTTCTATATTCGTAATAGTATTATTAGAGGTTATTACATAATTTTCAAGTCCGAAAGCTGCTGGTGCTGTAAGCAAAGTGCATATTAAAATTAATTTTTTCATCTATTCCCACCCCATAATTTTATTTGTTTCTACAAAATTTGGTTTAGGCATCGGCGGCATTCTGTTTGCATCATATTTGATTTTTTGCTGCCTGTCGATAAAAGGAACTTTGCCCGGGTTTTTCATTATCTCATTTAATGTCGGCTTATTTTTGAATGAATCTGTCATTTCTCCTTCAAAAGGAGTTGTATACCGGTAATAGTCTGCCGGCAGCGCAAAACTTCCCTCTGCAGGTGCAACTTCAAACGCCAGTACATATCCTTGCCTGAAAGTGTTTTCAAGGATTTTAATAAAACCAAATCCAAGTAAAATTATAACAAGAAACACCATAAATATTTTAGGTGCCGCAACGATTGTTTGTTCCTGAACCTGTGTTACTGCTTGTACAATCCCGATGACTAGCCCTACTGCTGCGGCGGTTATAACAGCAGGCATAGAAATTGCGAGCATTGATAATATTGCTCTTCCCATATATTCCATCAAGTGTCTTACATCCGGTAATGTTCGCTTTGATACATCATTTACAAGAGTTAGAGGCGGGGAATATTTATGATAATCTGCAGGCAGAACATAAGTTTCATTTTTTGGCAGAACATTGAACGCAAGGTTCGCTCCTTCTTGAAAATTGTTTGTTAAACTATTGGTGAAGGTGTATCCGCCGATTAATATAACCATAAATACAAGTAGTATTTTAGGCGCCGCAACAATTGTTTGCTCCTGTATCTGTGTTACTGCTTGAAGAACCCCGATTATAAGACCTACGGCAGCGGCTGTAAGTACAACAGGCATAGATATAGAGAGCATTACCATAAAACCTTTAGCCAAAAAATTTGCAAGTATTTCCATAGCGCCCCCTTAATTATAACTTTGTACCAAGCCTTGAACAATTAACGCCCAGCCGTCTACTGCGATAAATATAAGGAGTTTAAACGGAAGGGAAATAATTGTCGGTGACAGCATCATCATACCAAGTGCAAGAAGTATGTTTGCAACAACAAGGTCAAGAACAATAAACGGAACGTAAATTATAAAACCGATTTCAAATGCGGTTTTTAATTCGCTTAAAATATAAGCCGGAGCAACTTCCCAGATGGTGATTTCTTCCGGTGTTTTGGGCGGCTCTTTACGTTTCAATTCTACAAAGAAGGCTAAATCGCTTTCCCTTGTCTGTTTCATCATAAATTCTTTAAGCGGTTTTGAACCTTCATTTATAGCCATAACAATATTCTGGTTTTTCTGGTATGGTACTGAGCCCATTTCATACATTTTTTGAAAAACTCCGCCCATTGTGTAAAACGTCAGGATCAAACACAATCCGACAGTTGCAAGCGCGGGTGGAACCTGAACTCCCATTGCAGATTTGAGGAGTGAAAAAACAATAATAAATCTTAAAAAAGAGGTCATACAGCAAAAAATGAACGGCAGCAGCGAGAATGATGCCATTACAATTAATAGTTGTATAACAGGACTTAAGTCTTTTAGTACATTTTCCATTGTTCTTCTTCCTTTTGCTCCAGACGTTCATTAATTTTTTGAAGTATCCGCTTGTTTGTTATATGAATATCCTCATTTTTTAAATTGCTTAAATGCTTTACAGCTTCTCCGCTCGATAAAGATTTGTTTAATTCTAATTTTGAGAGCATTGTTGTACGCTCGGTATCTCCTGCAACCAGAAAATACTCTTCTCCCGCTTTTACTACGTATAAAGTTTTCCGCGGTGCGATTGCTAACTTGTCCTGAACGCTGAGCAGTTTCCCTGTCTGCTTGTTGTTTGGCAGACCGCATACTTTCTTGTAAATGCTTACCGCAATAAGCATCACTCCGGACATTGCAAAAGCATATACTATAAAATTTGTAAGGTAGCCTATATTCATAATTTATTATTTAACTCTCAATTTTTAAAAGTCATTAACTGTCAGGGTCAAAGTCGCTGTAATCAAACTCTTCTTTTGCACCTTCTTCTCCATCCGCAGGAATATCAGGATATTCTGATTCTCCTGTTTCTGCGTTGCCTTCTGCCTGCGGATTAATTCCGTTAATTTTTACTCCGTATCTGTCGTTTATTATAACAAGATCTCCGTAAGCCACGGTTTTGCCGCCTACCTGCAGGTAAACTTTATTATCGTAGACGGAACTTATATCAACAACAATTCCTTCTTCTATATTTTTCAGTTCTCCGAGGGGTATTTTAACTTTTTCAAATACCGCGGTCATATCAACCTGAATACTGTCCCAAAGGTTTGTATTCTCTTCGCTCATTTCATTTCCTCCACTATTATCAAGTGATATTACGAGTTTCATATCCGGTTTAATTTTTACATCTCTAATAATTTTGTTTCCTACAATAAGGTGCATATTGTTTGCTTTGCTGTGATCACAAACGACAATATCTCCTATATCCAGCCGTTTTATATCTGCAAGCGGGAAGCGTGTACTTCCAAGAATAAAATTTACTTCCACAAGGGCATTTGCTAAAAAGTTCTCATTAATTCTTGCGGGCTTTTCTTCTCTTTTGGGAGGATTAAGGATGTCACGCGGCAGGGATATGATAAATTTCGCAGCGTCTTCCGAAAGCTCATTCTTTACTAAAAATGTTAAATGCAGAATTTCCGTGTATTTTTTCTCTTTATCAATGCTAAAATTCGGGGTAAGTTTTTCATATAAAAAATCATTGAATGCAGTTATTATTCGCGCTTCAAGTTCAGTAACTTCTGTAAGTTCAAAGTTTTTGTTTGCATTCCCGAGAACTTTATCAAGAATTACATTTATTGTTTCCTGGGAGATTCTTATAAAAATATCGCTTTTTTTATTTATTTTAATTTTTGTAACAAAAAATGTTTCGTTTTGTGACAGGATATTCATATTCTGACTGACAGATATGAGCTTAAACTTTAGTCCTTCAAAGAAAAACTCATCGGAAGCAGCCTGAACTGACGGCGCAAATGTAGTTTCAATCCAGCCGTATTCTTCATATAGGTCGTTAAATACACTGCTTAGTATAGATGTACTCATATTATCCCTTAATATCCCGTAAATATAATATTATTTATTGGGGTAAGATGCATCAACTGTTTACAGGATTTTTTGTTAATTCTTAAAGTAAAATTCTGCAGTGATGATATAAAAGATTACTTCTGTATGTTATTAATATTGCTTTATTGTAGTAGATGTCTTAATTGTAATGAATTGTAAATGAAATGCAGCTTTTAAATTCAAATGTGAATAAATATAACTAATCTTTATAAATGATTTACAAAAAAACTTTTATCGGGTTAGAATAGAATGTGTGTATTAGTAGACGGAAGTAGTAGAACTTTTTAGATGAATAAGCCAAAGCAATTGTTAATATTAGCGGCTGCTGTGGCGGCGTTGGGGCTGCCATTTGCTTCCTGTGCTGCGGAAACGACGACCGTGACAAGCGGTACCGCGACTGTAAATACAACTTCAGGTAATGTTACTTATGACGGAAGTTCTCATGACTGGAATATTAATAATAATGATGTGTTGATATTGCAGGGCGGTACCATTAATATTAGGGCGCAGGGTACAGGTGTTGGAAATGGTATACTGCAGGCGACAGGCGGAAATATCAGTTTTTCGGTAGGAGCCGGTTCAAGACCTACTACTCTGACACTTATGTCCGGTTCAAGTATTGCAGAGGCGGTTAATCTTACTTTAAGGAATAATTCTGTTATTAATATTACCGGCGGAGAACTTTATCTTGATACTGCAGATTCTTTTATTGCACCGTTAAACAATACTATAAATTTGGAATCCGGGATACTGTACGTTAATCGTGCAGAGGGTGAAAATGCTTTTGTCCTTAATGCGACCGGCGGAACTATTGAAGTAACCGGCGGTACTCTCCAGCTTGCAGCGTCCTCCGGTGTTGCCTCAGAAGTTCTTATTAATTCTGCAGCCGGTTCTACTATTAATGTTTCGGCAGGTACCCTGTATGTGGATGCGCAGGATAATATTCAGGGCGGACTATCACTCAGCGGCGGGAATATTAACCTTGAAAATGTAGATTATAATCCTATCAGCTATACACAAAGCTCAGGTAATTTAAATTTATCTTCTTCGGAATTTACTGTTAATACTAATTCAGAACTTACAGGCGGCAATATTAATCTTGACGGTAATTCTACTCTAAATATTGAAAGCGGTAAACTTAGTACTACCGGTGTTAATGCAGGTACTGGTGATACAGTTAATGTAGGTTCCTCTTCTACCCTCGGTTTGTCCGGCGGAAATATTGCTGCTGATGCTGTTCTGAATGTGGAGGAGGGGGCAGGTGTAAATGTTTCCGGTTCAGGTTCTGTGTTAAATATAAATGATAACGATAGTTATCTGGGGTCTTTAAATGTTACCGGCGGAACTGCAAATATTTTAAATAAAAATTTTAATACAAATGATACGGTTAGTGTTAATTTAGCAGGCGGTACAATTAATCTGGATGCTTCAAATGTATCTTTAAATAATGAAAATTCTGTATTTTCTGACGGAATTGTGAATTTGACGAATGCCTCTGGGGTAACTTTTAATAACGGACAGGCAAATGTTGCTTCTATCACAACTGATACTACTAATAATACAATTGATATTACCGGCAATTCTACATTTGAAATGTCCGGCGGAGATATTAACGAGACAGCCGAACTTACTATAGATAGCGGTTCTACATTTTCTTTAAATTCTAATTCTGCAACTGCGTCAATTGATGACAATGATGCCTGGAGCGGGACTGTAAGCATGTCAAACGGGACACTGAGTTTAAAAAATCAGACAGCAGTTGCATCTGACGGTAAGGTGTATGCTCAATATTTAGGTACATCAAATATTGATGCTTCTAAAATTACTTTTGATACTGCTGATGCATTTATTACCGGCGGTAATGTGAATCTTAATAACGGAAGTACCTTGAATTTTGAAAACGGGCTTTCAAACGGTTCAATACTCAATACGGATCTTAGCAGTAATGCTATTAATATTTCCAATTCTTCCGCATTTTCTATTGTCGGCGGATTGATAAATGAGCAAACTACGGTTTCTGTAGAGAGCGGCTCAACCTTTCAGATATATGACGGGGCTTATGTAACACTTGAAGATACTGATGTCTGGGAAGGAAATCTTATATCTGACGGCTATCTAACATTGAAAGACATAACTTCTGTAACAGATACTAATAAGACTTATCAACAGGCTGCTAATGATGGTAATGCTGTTTTAAACCTTGAAAACACTTCTTTGACTTTAAATGAAGGTTCCTTTACTCAAGGTGGCGAAATTAACCTGTCTAATGACAGTAATCTGGTCTTTCAAAATAACCAAAATAATTATGCCAGTGTTAATACGGATGCAGAATCCGCTTCTAGTTTAACGGTTGAAAGCGGCAGTACATTAACCTTAAATGGCGGAACGGTTACGGAAAATGCTGACTTAACCATAAACGGAAACCTTGATATTAATGGCGGAGATGCGAATGTTACTATAGATTCTGCGACTGATACATTAACCGGTAGTTTAAATCTTTTAAGCGGAAATCTTATATTAAAAGAGATTCAGAAAAATTCCGGATTTGCGCAGACCGGCGGGTATTTAGAGCTTAATGATACAGAGCTTACTCTTAGCAGCGATACTGATATACTGGATGGTGGTAATCTTAATCTTACAAATACCTCTGATTTGACGATTTCTAATGGTATGGCAAATACAACAGATGTTATCTCTACGGATGATACAGTAAATAACATTAGAATACAAAATTCTTCACAATACGATGTTTTAGGTGGTTCTATTGCTGAAAATACAAATATTTCAATAGATAGCGGTTCAACCCTTTCGGTCTCCGGTGCGGATGTAATTCTGGATAGTGCAACCGATAATTGGAACGGCGGGCTTAGCCTTAATTCAGGCAGTATTAATATAAACGATTTTAACGGCTCAAATGCTGTTTCTACTGATGCAAATAAAACCTTTAATCAATCCGGCGGCACTCTAAATATTGACTCTTCTGATATTACACTTAATTCCGGTTCTGCTGTAACAAGCGGTACGGTTAATTTAACAAATTCATCCAACCTCGACTTTAACAATGGTGTTGAAAATACTGCAACAATTAATGCCAATGACACTACTGCTAACAGAGTGCAAATAACCGGAAATTCTACGTTAACTTCTATTGGCGGGATTATTAATGAGGCTGCAAATGTAAATATTGAAACAGGTTCAACATTAAATGTAAACGGCTCCAATTCTAATATAACGATTAGCGGTGAAGACAACTGGAACGGGCATGTAACACTTACAAATGGTACTTTAAATCTAAAGGACGGCTACCATGAATCAAACGTTGATAAAACCTTTGTTCAAACCGGCGGAACTCTTAATCTTAATGGTTCTTCTCTTCAATTAAATACTGCAGATTCTTATGTTGAGCAGGGAAATATTAATTTAAGCAATAATTCAATGCTTACATTTGATAATGGAACTGCAAACACTGCTAATATTACAACAACTGATACTTCTTTGAATAATTTAATTGTTTATGAGGGTGCGACCCTTTCGCTCGTTGGCGGTACTATTAACAAAGAAGCATCTGTTACTGTTGATTATGATGCAGATTTAAACATCAGAGGGGCAAATGTATCTCTTAATAATACTGATACGTGGTCAGGTGCGATTAATTTAGCAAGCGGTTCGCTTACTTTAACGGATGGTTTAAATGCGACTACTACTGCTGACAAGACCTATATTCAAACCGGCGGAAGTTTGTACGTTGATAATTCTTCACTTGTTCTTGATACGGCAGAATCCTATATTACCGGCGGGATAGGATATTTGCAAAATGGCGGAAACTTAACGATTGCTAACGGATTAAGTACAAACAACATGACTCTCTATGCAAACGACGGCAGTGATAGTTCTCTGAATATACTGGACAATTCTACATTAACTATGGCTGCGGGGAGTATTGATACTGCTGCTCTGGTCAATATTGAAGAAGGCTCGGTATTAGATATTCGGGATGGCGTGGTTAATATTGACGGTGCGTCCGGAGATAGCTGGGATGGTCAAATATCTTTAAATAACGGTAATCTTACTGTTTCAAATACAAATCTTGATAATGGAATATTAAGAGGAAGCCGCGGAGATTTAACATTGGCGCAAAATGCTAAGCTTAATTTAGCTGCCGGATCAATTATTGAAGCTAACTTGAGAACTACTATAGAAGATACTTCTGAACTTCATATAACAGGCGGAACTGCGGCTATAAATAATGGTGATTCCTGGAGAGGTGATATTTATCTTACAGACGGTACCCTTAGTTATACATATTTGACTACAAACGGCAATATTTATGCAGATGGCGGAACTCTTAATGTATATAGGACAAGCAGCCGCGGTACATTAAATGTAGATGGTGATTCTTATATTAATGCCGCAACCGAGTTTAATCTGACCGGCAGTGCAACCTTATCAATTACTGACGGTGATGTCTATTTTAATGAAGGTGATACCTGGGCTGATAATACGGTAGTAACGCTAAATGGCGACGGCTTATTTGATTACAGTGATTTGACATCCGGCGGAAGATTGCAGGCATCATCAGGTAATGTTAATGTTCATTCCGGTATATTAAATTTTACTAATGCCTCGTCATTTATAGCAGAAGATGTTGAGTTAACATTGGATGAAGGCGGGAAGATATATATATCTAATAATGATGCTGACGAAGGTGGTGTTACATTTAACGCTAATGGTGCAGAGGGTACAAACGATGTTTGGAATGGCGATGTAGAGCTTGCCGGAGGAACTCTTAATATTTCCGGTATGGAAAAATCTACAACGGCAACATCTACTTATACACAATCAGCGGGAACCCTAAATTTGAGAAATGGTGCAGACTTGACTGTGAATGAAGGTTCTGCTATTACCGGCGGAACTGTTACTTTTGGTAATGCTGATGATATTTCGTCTTTAACTATAGCAAACGGGCAGTCCGATAATGCTGCTGTCATGAGCACATCAGGGCGCGGTGACAGTTTTGCTGTTAAAAATAATTCCGGATTTACACATACACGCGGAACGATAGCCGCGGGTGATACTGTCCGAATTGACGCCGGTTCAACAATTAACCTTGGCGGGTCTTCATCTTCTAATCTCTCAAATCTTTATATGAATCAGGGGGATACGTGGTCGGGAAATATTAATCTCGGGACTAATTATGGCAGACTTTATATTGATAATATTTCAAAATCGGAAACCGGCGCTTTAATACAAACTGCGTCAGGAGCTGTTACGACAGTAACCGGTGCTGATTTTAATCTGAATAATGCATCTGATAATATTTCCGGCGGAACGTTTAATATTGGCAGCGGAAGTAACGTTGCTACGGTTGGCGTATCTAACGGTACAATTGCTGCAGGTGCTAATGTTAATCTTATATCAGGTTCAGAGTTAGATATTACAGGCGGATCCGTAACTATGAATTCCGGTGATACCTGGGCGGGGCTTATTGAACAGACAGGCGGCACCTTGATTTATGACGGGCTTTCATCTAATGGTGGGTTAAATTCAACCGGCGGTAATTTGAATCTTATCGGCAATGCAATTTTAACACTTGATGGTTCATCAACTGTGTCTTCCGGTACAAATGTATCAATAGGAGAAAATTCTCTAATAAATGTGGAAGACGGGGTCAATTTTTCACTTGATGCTAATGATAATTGGCTGGGCTCTATACATAATACCGGCGGGGTTGTTAATGCGGACAGTGTTAATAAAGAAGATGGTTCTTCTTATGTTCAAACCGGTGTAAATTCAGAACTTAATGTAACAGGTGAAGGTTTTACACTTTCCGGAGCATCGGATAGTATTTCGGAAGGTGCTTTAAATGTTGGTGATGAGGGTGGAACATTATCAGATTTTACACTTTCTAACGGTACAATTGCTGATGCTGTTACGGTTAATGTATTTGAAAATGCTTCACTCATAATTGACGGCGGCGAATTAACGATGTCCGGAGCTGATAATGTAGACGGCACTCTGGAATTAAGGGATGGTCAATTAACGCTTAAAGACTGGATATTGAACGCAGGATATATTCAAACAGGCGGGCGTCTGGATATGTATGGTTCAGAATTACATATTACGGATGCAGGTTCTTCCGTCAGCGGCGCGGTACATCTTAATGATGAATCTTTGATTGAGTTTAGCTCCGGAACGGATAATACCCTTGAAATACAAACAGATGAAACCGCAAACCGTATAGATATTAATTCGGGTAACATAACTCTTAACGGTTCTTCGTTGATAAATGGAGAAACCGCTGTTGAACTCGCGAACGGCGCCGGCTTAAATGTTTCATCAGGTACTGTGAAACTTAATAATAATGATATTTGGGAAGGTACAATTACAAATAATTCAATATTAAATATTGATAATGTTTCTAAAACAGGCTCTTATATTCAAAATAATGCGTCAGCTGAAACAACGATAACTGGTAATTTTGATTTAAATTCTGTAGGCGATGAAATTTCGGAGGGAAGTTTAAATGTAGGTTCAAGTTCAAACAATGCATCTCTGACTATATCTGCTGGTTCTGTGGGGGAAAATGCAAATATAAATCTTATAGACGGGTCGTCTATAGAGGTTGCTGGCGGAACTTTGACTCTTGACGACGCTGATATTTGGGCGGGTGATATTGGTACAAGAGCCGGAACCGTTAACATTATGGCTCCTATAGACAGAACTGGCAGTTTTACGGTTAATGGCGGAACCGCAAATATTTATTCTCAATTTTCCGTAAGTGGCGCGGATGAACTTCTTGCAGGGGTAATCAATCTTTATAGTCTGCTTAATATGGAAGACGGTGCGGAGATTGCATCGGATGTTGCTTTGTCTATTTCAAGAAATACAGCAGTTAATGTTGATGAAACTTCTGTTTTAAATATTAACTCCAATGATAACTGGCTCGGCAGTATTAATAATGGCGGGACGGTAAACCTCGCGCTTGATAAAACAACATCTGCCGATTCTGTTTACAACCAAACAGGCGGAGTATTGAATATATCTGATTCATCAACACTTACATTAAATGAAGGCAGTACAATAACCGGTAATGGTGAAGTTAATCTTTCGGACTCGTCAGGAATTGTTTTTAACAACGCTGCATCCAACAGTGCTGTAATTGATACGCTTGATATGACTGCGAATAATGTAGGTGTAACAGACGGCACCTCTCTTGATTTAGGTGAAGGAACCAATATAAATTCGGCGGCGTCCGTTGATTTCTCCGGTAACGTATCAATCTCGGGCGGAAATCTGGTGCTTGATACAGGAGATATTCTTGCCGGTGGTCTTGTAAATACAGGTGCTACCGTTGTATTTGACGGAGTAAATAAAACCGGCGGGTATACTCAAAATGATGATGATGCCCTTCTCAGCATTCTTGAGGATATGACGCTAGGCGCTAATGATTCAATTACGGCAGGCGGTTTGAATGTTGACGGTGCTAACTTAACCCTGGATGATTTATCCATTGCGGATAATATTGATGTCACACTTGATGCTGACGGGCAGTTAACAATTACATCCGGAAGTTCTGTTTATCTTTCTTCTGAGGATACGGTTAACGGCTCTATTGATAACTCGGGAAGTTTGACCGTTAAAGATATTACACTTGGAAATTCGTACTCTCACAACAATGCAGAACTTGTAATGGATAATTCAAAGTTTAATGCACAGACCGGAACTGTTAACGGCGGCAGTATTACTTTGAATAATAATTCTGAATTAAATATCTCTAACGGCGCTCAGAATACTATAGCGATTACAACCGACAATTCAAATAACAGACTTGGAATTACTGATAATTCAACTGTTGTAATTGAGAGCGGAACTATAGTTGAAGAGGCGATTCTTAATATCACGGACGGTTCAATACTAACGCTTGAAGATGCAAGCGTGACTTTGAATGACAGCGGTGATACCGCGGATAACTGGCAGGGCAGAATAGAGATGACTACTGCAAACAGTACTCTTGAACTTGTTGATTTTAATTCTCCTGTCGGTGAATTGATTGCGGAGCAGGGAAATTTAATCCTTTCCGGTAATACATCATTGTCTTTAACCGACGGTTCTATTGCAGGGGCGGTTGCACTTAATATAGGAGAGGAGGCAACGCTTTATCTCTCCGGTGCTGATTTGAATTTAGATTCAGCGGATACTTGGGGCGGTACGATTGTAATGAATAATGAAAATTCAAATCTTACCCTTACAGATATGGTAACTGATGATGCCTCTAACCTTATTGCGCAGGATGGCAGCCTGACTCTTGATAATTCGACATTAAACCTTACAGGAACATCTCAAATAAGTTCTGATGTCGATGTAAATATTGAAGCGGATTCTACACTCAATATTACAGGCGGCAATGTCACCTTGGATGGCTTAACAGACACCTGGGACGGGACATTGACGATAAGCGGCGGGAACTTAACACTTGACGA
>CALUTH010000003.1 GCA_944323635.1 Candidatus Gastranaerophilales bacterium | reverse complement strand
TTTGGCTTCATAATTTGTCCCATTAATAATAATGCAATAAGGCAGCCTACAAATGAGCCGCAAACAATTATCAAAATTGTTTTACGCTGCTTTTCTTGATTTCATAAACTTCTTTTTGTTCTTCACTCATAATGTGTATCCTTTCGTTTCTTTGTACACTGATATAACGAATGAAAAAACTAAATGTTCATTTTATTTTATAAAACTTGTCTTAATATTTCTTCACAATTAGTGTGTTTGTATGGTTGAAAAGGATAAAAATGTGGAATATAATAATTATACATGGAAGAATATAATCAGGAAGGAACTTAAAGATGTCAATTTCATTCAGTGGTTTAGCAACAGGGTTAGATACAGACTCGTGGGTTAGCGCTTTAGTCTCTGTGAAACAACTTGGTGTAACGTCTTTACAAAATCAGTTATCTGCTATACAACAAACACAGACAACTCTTTCTAATTTAAAGACTTCATTTACAAATTTTCAGACTGCTCTTCAGGCTTTAACAGATTCTTTGTACAGTTCATCATCTGATATATTTGCAGCTAATACTGCTACTTCAAGTGATGAATCGGTATTTACTGCAACTGTTACGACAGATGCAATTCGTGATACCTATGATATAACTGTTAAACAACTTGCAACAATGACAACCGCTCAGGGAGTTGATGCGGCAAGTGAGGTGGCTGATGGTAACACGAGGCTTTCTGATTTGGGTATTCAGGCAGGCACCTTAACTGTATATGTTGATGGTGTTAGATCTGAAATTAATATTGATGAAAATGATACGGTTGCCAATCTCCAATCACGTTTGAGCACTGCAGGTGCAACTCTTTCTATTGATCCGGATACAGGCATTTTGTCTATTGAGGCTTCCAATTCAGGTTCAGAGTTGAGAATCGGAGCAAACACTGATACTTCAAACTTTGTTTCTTTACTAGGCTTAGAAATGAATGAGGATGGTGTATACCAGTCTGCTTCTTCTGTATATAAAGTTACCGGTTCTACCGTGTTAACTGATGCAAATGCCGGTTTTACTTCTCAGATTACAGAAGGTACATTTACAATAGGAAATGCTACATTTACTATTGACTCTAATACAACATTGGATAATATTATTTCACAAATTAATAATAGTGAAGATTCTAATGTCTTTGCTTCTTGGGATGCGGCGAATGGTAAGCTTGTCTTAAGGTCTACTGTTGAAGGCTCTTCATATATTAATGTAGAAGCAGGAACCAGTAATTTTACTGATGTTATGGGGTTAACTGTTACCGAGCGTGATAGTAGCAATAACATTACTTCTACTAAGCTGGTTACGGCTGCGCAAGAATTAGGACAAAATGCTATTGTCAATATTAATGGTACGGACATTACTTCTACATCTAATACTGTTACTGCTGATGTATCACGTATTACCGGTTTAACATTAAACCTTAAGTCTGTTAATACGGAAGAAACAGGGGATACCACATTAACCATAGCACAGGATACTACCAAAATAACTGAGGCTCTTACTGAAGTTGTTGATGCTTATAATTCATTAATGTCAGAAATTGATACGGCTACTGCTCAATCCGGTGATTTGCATGGAGAAACAACCTTAAATACGATTTATACAACTTTAAGAAATACGATGAATTCAGCTATTCAAACAGATGGTGATTTTTCATTGTTGTCTCAAATAGGTATTAGTACAGAAGAAGCAAGCAGTGCTCTTGCAAGTGATACTGTTTCCTTGACTCTTGATGCGGATGAATTAGCGGAAGCTCTTGCAGAAAATAGTGATTCTGTAAAAGAATTGTTACTTGGTACCAACGGTATATTTAAATCTCTTAAATCGACCGTTGATAATGTCCTGTATTCCGGGGGGTATTTCTCGACAAAAGAATCTTCACTGAGTACTCAAGTTTCTAATATGCAGGACAGAATAACCAGAAAACAAGAGTCTGTTGATACATATCAGGCAAGACTAGAAGCAAAATTCGCGGCGATGGAAACGACTATTTCACAACTTAATGCGAACTATAGTTCGCTATTGAGCGGTTAGTCTTTATGGAATAAAAAAAAAAGAGCGTTCGAGTTAATCGAACGCTCTTTTTTATTGACAAAGACACCATCTTATTTTACGATTTATCTGTGAGGAAATGGAGTGAATATCTCCAGCTGTGCCGCAGCCGTAATAGCCGGAATGCTCAATGTTAATAATACTTCGGAGCAAAGTATTATCTTTATGTATTGAATAGCGAGGAAGTTTTAATTTGACTAATAATGTAACTTCTGTAATGCAGCCGCGTGCCGGATTGTGCCCGCATGGTATGCCTCCGTCAGCCTGTCCGATATGTTCTAATATGGGTGGTGGCGGAAAAAGAACTGAGTTTAATTTTAAATCTTCAAAACTGCCGATGATGAGCTGGAACCAGTGTGAGGCAATAGGATACTTCTTAAAGGCACAAAGACGTGCTTCCGAAAAACAGAGGTTAAACTTTAAACTCCTTACTTTACAGCTTCAATTGCTGGCTGATAAGTTTGGTAAAATGGCAGCAAAAATGAGTGAGTTTGCGGCAATGTTTTCTCACATTCCCGGAGGTATTTTTATTTCTTTACCAGTAAGGCTTTTTCTTATTTTGCCTCTACAGTTACTGCAGAATACATTTTCCAAAGTTGTTGATATATCAGATAAAATTGCGGCAATTTTCGGAGAAATGTTAAAAGGGTTGGAAACAGCAAAAGAAAAACTCAACGAGTTTATTAAAGAAATAAAAAATAAATTTTTCAAATTATTTGAACTGTTTGGAGCAGAAAATAACAATGAAAAAAATAGGTATATTGAAGATGATAAAAAAATATTTAATTTTAACCGCTTTTTAAGAAAACTGCGCCGTAGGCAAAAAGAGGACGATAATGAAACTTGAACAAGATATAGAAACAAGAATGACACGCAGGAATATGACGAATACCCAGAAGAAAAATCAAACAAGCTTGATGGAGGGTGTTGTTGTTAACAATTTTATGAAGGATGTAACCCTTGATGAAACATATGATACACTGGTCATATCAAAGCAAACCCAAATGCCCGAAAAACTTTATGAGGTGGAAACAAAAAAAGAGAGGGGCTTGCTTCCTCTCTGTGCGGCTTCCCTTGGTATTATGGGGGCATTGTTTTTAGGTACAAAATTTATTTCTTATATTTCAAAGCCGGACAGCGAAAAACTCCCCGGAATAACGCGAAACCACTGTGTTAACGATGAATTACATCAGAGTATGTTCAGCATGCTGCACTCTCCTAATAAAAAGACAATTCAGGCGTTTTCGGGTGTTATTGCGTTAAGTTCAATGGTGTTTCTTGGTAAGATGTTTATTGACGGGTGCAAGGAGATTTGGGTAAAAAAACGAGAGGCTGATATCCAGAAAAATTTGCAGGAAAATCTTGTTAAAGTTGAGGCACAGTGTTTTTCAGGAAAAATTCAGATTATAAGAAGCCTTCTTTCACAAAAGGCGAGACAATTTTCTTTGGACCTGGGCGGAAATGCAGATAAAGAGGTCTCAAGTAAAGGTAATGTCAACTTTAAGTCAGATAATAACGGTGACAAAAGAAATAACGGACTAAATTATTGGATGGCGGCGCTTGGTACTGTTGTTTCCATTGCAGGATTGGGGTATTTTGCTATGAAAAATCTGCGAAAAAACGCCCAGAATATAAAAAGCGGCGTTGATAAAACAAAATCAATGATAGAGAGTACTGTCAATTTTATAAATGAAGGTAAAAGCAAGACAGAAAATAAAGAAGAACTTAATTATCTTGAGAAGCTTTTAGAAACAATTTGGGCAGAGCCGGAATATATTAAGCGGGTCGTTGGAAAACTTAATTTACCTGAAGAAGAAAAACGGCGGTTGACAAAACAGTTTATAGAAAGCGTAACTTCTCCTATAGAACAGGCGAACAGTGTTATGGGCGGGTCAGGACGAAATAAAATTACATATTATTCTCATGTGAATGATTACCTTTCATTCTTTTACGATTGGTTGATGAATAGCGATAATAAACAGTTTAGAAATCTCTTCATCGGGATTAGTTCTATCAGCGCGCTTTCTTATACAGGAAAGAATGTTTTTGAAGCTGTTAAAGAGGTTCAGGTGAAAAAATATAATGCGGATATTGAATTGAATTTGCAGCGCAGACTGGTAGCAACAGAATTAAGAAACTTTAAAGCCAAAAAAGACGCTGCAATTGAGCCGTTGTGTAATGAATTCTATCGGCAAAAGGTTAACGGTAAATCAAATGAAGAGTTAAAAGTTATGGCAGATAATATATTATTTGAAATAAAGAACGGGCCGCCATTCGTGTATTCTTAATAATACGCTGCCTGAGCAGGATTACATTTAAAGGACTTAAATATGTACGGAACAGTGATATTACCTGATGTAAATTGTAATTACAGCCGGTTTGATGAAACAAAAATCAAGCCGGTGATAAACAAAGGTGAAGCCGCCTTCCCTGAAATTGAAAATAATTTAAAGCATGCTTCATCAGAGGAAGAGGTTGTGGAGAACCTCTATATATTAGACAGGATTATAGAAAATGGCGTAAAAGGCGGTGAACGATTGTACCCTGTTCTTTCTAACTATAACAATACAACCTCTCCTAATATTCAAACTTTTCTGGCGGGTATTTACAGAAAAATAAAGGTTCCGGATGCGTTTGGCCCTCTGTGCGCAATGCTTATAAGAAATGCTATAAACCCGCCGGAGAGTTCGTTTGATCCAAATGAAGAGATTGGCGGCGCAATTTTGGACTATCTTGCCTGAAGAAAGTTTATTTTAAATTATTAATTTTTTGTTTATTTTTTAAGGTTTCCTGAAAAAAAGTGATTTAATAATAATGTAGAAAGATTATAACTATATTTCATAGAAAAGGAGATATTAAAAATGGCAAAAACAATTGGTATTGACTTAGGAACAACAAACTCCGTAGTTGCAGTTATGGAAGGTGGACATCCTACAGTTATAGCAAATGCTGAAGGTACAAGAACAACCCCTTCAATAGTTGGTTTTACAAAAAATGGTGAAAGATTGGTTGGTCAGTTGGCAAAGCGTCAGGCAATTGTAAACCCGGATAAAACAATTGCATCTATTAAACGTCACATGGGCGAAGATTATAAAAAGAACATTGACGGAAAAGATTATACACCACAAGAAATTTCAGCAATGATTTTAAGGAAGCTTGCAGATGATGCAAGTGCATACCTTGGAGAAAAGGTTACATCTGCTGTAATTACTGTGCCTGCATACTTTAACGATGCTCAAAGACAAGCAACAAAGGATGCCGGTAAAATTGCGGGATTGGATGTTTTACGTATTGTAAACGAACCTACGGCTGCTGCCCTTGCTTATGGACTTGAAAAAGATAAACCGGAAAAAGTTTTGGTTTTTGACTTAGGTGGTGGTACATTTGATGTATCTATTCTTGAAATTGGTGATGGTGTTCATGAAGTTCTTTCAACATCAGGTGATACACACTTAGGTGGTGATGACTTCGACCAAAAAATCATGGATTGGATTACTTCTGAATTTAAGAAAGATACAGGTATTGACTTAACAACTGATAAACAAGCAATGCAGCGTATTAAAGAAGCTGCAGAAAAGGCTAAATGCGAACTTTCAACTATTGTTGAAACTCCGATTAGTTTGATGTATATTACGGCTGATGCAAACGGCCCAAAACACCTTGAAATGACTTTAACAAGAGCAAAATTTGAAGAACTTTCAAGAGACCTTTTGGATAGATGTAAGAAACCGGTTGAACAAGCATTGTCAGATGCTGGGTTAACAAAGAATGAAATTGATGAAGTTGTATTGGTCGGTGGTTCTACACGTATTCCTGCGGTTCAACAATTAATCAAAGAATATACAGGTAAAGAGCCAAACCAATCTGTAAACCCTGATGAAGTTGTTGCTGTTGGTGCAGCTATTCAAGCCGGTGTACTTGCAGGGGAAGTAAAAGACATTGTCTTGCTTGATGTAACTCCTCTTACACTTGGTATTGAAACACTGGGCGGCGTTATGACTCCTCTTGTTCCTAGAAATACAACAATCCCTGTTTCGAAATCTCAAGTATTTTCAACAGCGGAAAATAACCAGACGGCTGTAGATATTAATGTTCTTCAAGGTGAAAGACCTATGGCAAGCGATAACAAGTCACTGGGTATGTTTAGATTGGAAGGAATTGCTCCTGCAATGAGAGGTGTTCCTCAAATTGAAGTTACATTTGATATAGATGCTAACGGTATTGTTAATGTTTCTGCGAAAGATAAAGCTACTAATAAGGAACAAAAAATTACAATTACCAACTCTTCTAACCTGTCTGAACAAGATATTGAAAAGATGGTTAAAGAAGCTGAAGCAAATGCTACAGAAGATAAACGTAAGAAAGAAGAAGCTGAAATTAAAAATAATGCAAATTCGCTTATATCATCTGCTGAAAGAATTGTTAAGGATTTTGATGGTAAAATTTCAGAGGATGATAAGAAAAAACTTGATGATAACAAGGCTGCATTACAAAAAGCTCTTGATGAAAATAAATCAAGTGATGAACTTAAAAAGCTTTCAGAAGAATTGCAGCAAACAATGTTCGCAATTTCACAAAAAGCATATGAGCAAGTTCAGAAGGAAGGAGAAACGGCTCAAACTAACAGCGAAGATGCTAACTCTTCTGGTAACTCTTCATCAAAAGACGACGATGTTATTGATGCGGAGTATACTAAAGAATAACAAGGTTCCTTTCTCAATGATAAAAAGCCCATCATTGTATGGGCTTTTTTACTTTTTTAAATGTTAATTTTTGTAACAATTTCAAGCAAAAATTAAAGTTTTGAAAAAATGTGCCGATAACTATATTACCAGGGAAAAAGGAAAAGGGATATAATTATGGTCGCAGATTTTTCAATCAGAAATAATACTCATTCGTCAGGACAAAGAAACCGCGAAACTTTACGTAGGCTTACAAAGGAAATATTTGAGAATGCAGACAAAAAAGAGCGCAGTGTAGATCGTGTAATGCCTCAGTATGAGGATTATACAACCAAAACATATATTCCGGCTGAGACTTATATTTGCAATATTTCGTCGAGAGCATTTACTAATAATAATTTGCAGCAAACATTGAATTTTTTAAACAATAAAGCTGCTATTAAATCTTTTACTAAAGATGCGCTTATAGATATACCTGATGCAGCTGCCGAGAAACAAGATTTATTTGATTTTACCCTTGATGAAAGTAAAAATATTTTTGCTGCTTAAGTTATAAAAAAAATATAATAGCCTTATAAAAATATGGAAAGAATTATTGATATAAACGATTTTTTCTTGCTATAATTTGGTTATGATGAGAAAGCTTATTACAATTATAGCAATTTTATTTTGTCTATTAGCTCTTAATAAGGTATTTTATGATACGTATACCAGAACGGTTGATATAAAAAATAATAGACTTATAGTTAACAAAGAAAGCATGGAACCACAAAAATTATTTGATGTGGTTGCCGGACTAATAGAAAAACAATATATTGAAGCTGATTTAAACCATCAAGATTGGAAGAAGTGGACTAAGCGTTATAAAGGGAAAATTAAGACAGATGATGATATGAAAGTTGCGATTGATACAATGATTGCTAGTCTTAATGAACCATATACCCATTTTATGACTAAAGAAGAATTTAAGAATTTAAATACTTCAATTAAATCAAAAATTTATGGAATTGGTGTTAATATATATAATGATTCGGGTAAAATAACTGTATTTAGTGTCGTGCCGGAAACGCCGGCTCAAAGGGCAGGTCTAAAACCTGATGACATTATACTTAAAGTTGGAAATGTTGAATGCAACGGGAAAAAGATAGATCAGGTTGCAGATTTAATACGTGGTGCAAAAGATACAAAGGTTGTGCTTACTTTCCTTCGGGGCGGTCGTACTTTTACAAAAGAATTGACTCGTGAAGAAATAAAAATTAAGACGATTGAAACAAAAGTCTACGGGGATATTGGTTATATTAATTTGAGCAGCTTTTTGAGTTCTGACATGAAAAATGAACTAGATTCGGCGCTTGAAAAAACAAAAGACTGTAAAGGGTTAATAATTGATTTAAGATGGAATACAGGCGGACTTCTGGATAATGCTGTTCATTTGTCGGAAGCTTTTATAGATTCCGGTACAATAGTAAGTGTTGTTACACGAGATGGAAAGAAAAACGTATTTGCGGCAAGTTCTTCAGGGAAGAAAATTCATAAGCCTGTAGTGATTTTAATAAACGAGGCAAGTGCTTCCGCGAGCGAGATATTTTCGGGTGCAATGAAAGATTATAATCGAGCAACAATAATCGGGCATAAGTCATTTGGCAAAGGGATGGTTCAAAGTGTTATACCTTTACCAAATGAAACAGGAATTAACTTGACTATTGCTAAATATTTGACGCCTAAAAATCATGATATAAATAATAAAGGCATTGAGCCGCATATAAAAGTAGACCCCGGTAAATTTTCAAACGATGAGTCAAAGGATAAACAATTGAATGCGGCTAAGAATATTTTACATAAGATGATAGATGATGTTGATGTAGTACGTATATCTAATAATATGTAACAATTTGTAAATTTTTTGTCAAATAATAGCAAAAAAAAATCTTCTCCTTTGTTCAAGCGATAGTAACCAGAAAAATAATAATTACTTGAAAGGAGTAAATAAGATATGGACATTACGAATCAAACTCTTGGTTTGAAAAAGTTGTTCAATAAGAACATTCTTAATTACCAGGAAAATCCTCAGCCTGAAGCTGAGAAAAAAGAATTACCCCAGGAACCTGCATTTACAGGTCTCAATGGTTTAAAAGGATTGGGTAATTATGCACAAGCAAGTTTGAAAGTTGTTAAAACACTGCCGAAAATGGCGCCTGCGGCTATTTTATTAGTGCCGGGTGCTGCAGCACTTACCAGCTGTGAAAAAACAGAAATTACTGAAAACTGGACTTTAAATGTTACTGAAAAATCTGAATCAGAGGAACTTTTAAAACAAATGATCGAGCTCTGGAAGCAATACATGGAACAGAATACAGAGTTTCAGGGTCAAATTTTAAATGCAATTGATTATTTAACTCAGTTAGTTCAAGCCGGCAATGATCAGGATAAAGTTTATTATGATACTGTTAATGCAATGATGGAAATATACAGAGAGCTTCTTGCAAGTATTGATACAAATACAGAAGAAAGCCTTGCTATTGCTCAACAAGGGCTTGATTTAATGAACGATATTCTTGCTGCGCTGGAAGAAAATAATGCTTTAATCAGTCAGTATGGTGACGGCATTATTTCTTATATGGAAAATATACAAGCAGCAATTGAAAATGGCAATGAGTCTGTAATTGCGGTTCTTGAACTTATTTGGGCAGATATTCAAGAAGGAAATACCGCAATTATTGATAGTATTGATGGATTAGGTTCCATTCTTGATGTGAACAATGATGAACTTCTCAATACAATTACAGAAATTTATGAAAATAGTGAATTGTCTGCAAATGAAAGAAATGAACAAATCATTAATGCAATTAATGATATTAAAGTTATTGTTGAATCTATGGAATCAACAATAGGTTCACAAACAGGCGAAGTAAAAGAGATTTTACAAGAGTTCTTAGATCAGTATAAAGAAGGTCAAATAACTTCTGAAAAAATGATGGAACTCATGTATAATGCATTGATAGAAGGTAATACATTAGATAAACTGCAATTAGAAGAAATACATCAAATATATGTATCATTAGAGGATGGTAAGTTGACAGTATCTGAGGCATTGGCTCAAATTGCTGAATTACTTGGATCTATTAATGAAACATTACAAGGTATGAGTTCTCAATTGAATGACATCTTTGCAGAAGTACAAGATATTAACAATAATATTAAGGCTGGTAACCAGGCTAATGCTGATAACTTTGCATTATTATTGGAAAATGCTAACCAACAAAACAAATATCTTGAAAAGTTAGTACAGTCTAATGAAGCACAGGCTCAATTACTTGCTAAGTTAGATATAAGAGCTGAAGAAGCAATCAATGTACTTAATAATATTAAAGAAAATGTTGGTGAAATCAGCTTAGATGAACTTTATGAAGTATTAAATGCTAATAATGCAGAAGTTGTTCAAACAATTAAAGATGCGGCTGAAAATCTCGGTCTTGTAATTGATAATAGTACCGATGATGCTGTTGCTGCGATTATTGAACAGCTTGAAGCATTAAGAGGTGCAATAAGCGATAGTCAAACTTCAATGACTGAAATCCTTGAAAAACTGAATAATATTGATATTAATACTGCATTAAATGCAAGTCAAATGTCAGAATTGATTTCTCTTGTAAATGAATTAAAACAACTTGCAGGTGATGACAATACTACTCAAATTGAAATCAGTGCAAAACTTGATGAAATTAAAGACTTGCTTGCAAATATAGATTCAACGCTAACAGAAATAAGCGGAAAATTATCAGAAGCATTAGATAAGATTAATGTGATAATTGAACAAAATGATCAAGCTCAATCTCAATATGCAAGTTATTTTGAACAGCTTATACAAAATGCTGAACAACAAAATACATACTTACAAGAAATGATTAGTGTACAAAATGCAAATAAAGAAAATACTGATGCATTAGTACAACAAGCAAATCAAATTATTGAACTTTTACAACAGGCAAATGATCAGTTAGGAGATTTGAACTTCTCCGAGTTAATCGCAGAACTTGAAAGACTTGATGCTGAAATGGCTGCAAAACTTCAAGAAATGATTGAAAATCTTGGTATAACTATCAATGATAATACAAATAATGCTACTGCTCAAATCATTGAGGCGCTCCAATCAATAATGGGTGCTTTGGAAGGTAATGAAGAAACAATGGATACAATCATTAATCTTCTTTCATCAATTGACTTAAATACTTCATTGAGCAATTCTCAAATGGATAGATTATTAAGTCTTGTTGAAGAATTAAATGCAATGATTGATCAGGGTAATACTTCGCAAGAAGAAATCAATGTAAAACTTGATGAAATTAAAGATTACCTTGCAAGTATTGACGGAACATTGAAAGATATTCTTGCCAAAGTTCAAGAAGGATTAGACAGCTTTAATTCATTCTACAATGATTATAAGACTAATTCTGATATGTTCTATCAAGCGTTAGAAGATATTAAAAATCAGGTAGGTGATATTGCAGGAACTGTAAACGATATTAAGACAAATGGTGATCAAATGTTATCAAAACTTGATAATTTACAAACATCTGCAGATAATATTGCTAACAGTCTTGAACAAATTATTCAAAATCAAGGTGATGACTTGACTTACGAAGAGCTGCAGGAACTCCTTGCAAATCAAAGTTCATCCAACCTTGAAGCTCTTCAAAATATGCTTACGGCATTAGGTTTAGAAGTGCAAGATTACGCTGACGCTAAAGTAAGCGAATTAATTGCTGCTATAAGAGCCAGCGCAATTGATTTAACAACAACAAACAATTTAATCCAAACAATTATTAACCAATTGTCAGCAATAGCTCCGACAATTCCGGATAATACAGAATTACAAGTTTTATTGCAACAACTTATTGATGCATATAATGCTGGTAATGCAAATATCAATGATCAATTACAACAGGCAAACGATAAATTAGATCAACTTTATCAAACCGTAGTAGATATGTATGGTGAAGTTGTTAGTATGGCTGATGAGTTTAGTACATTCTTATCACTGTACAGAACAAACAGTGCTGATATATTAGATAATCTTTCTAATATCTATAGTGATTTACAGAATGCGGGTTCATTACTTGGTGATTTAAATACATCAATGAATACTAATAATAACTATCTGCAAACGGCAAATGACAAGTATGATGATATTATCGAAAGACTTGATAATCTTGTAGCTAATCAATCAAACGGTTTAACCCGTGAAGATCTTGAACAAGTTCTTGCTGATGCAGGAACAACATTGCAGGCAATGTTAGATGATTTAGGTATTGACATCAATGATGTTAATACTCAAAATACTCAGGATATCATAAATGCTATTCGCGGTAATAGTTCTGATTTGACGACAACAAATAACCTTATCCAAACTTTGATTAATAATACTGCAACTATCGTTGAACAAATGCAAGGTATGGGTAATCAGGACATAGTTATTAATACTGACGACATTGAAGCAATGCTTGAGTCTTTACAAGAAATTGTAAGAGCCGGTAATGCTACTACAGGCGAGGTTAATGACCAAATGCAGCAATTAAATGTGCTGATGAAAGATCTTCTTGAAGCTATACAAGCACAAGGCGGATCCGGTACAGATGCATAATTGAGTTACAATACCTAAACATAATAAAATCCCATTCAGTTTTCTGAATGGGATTTTTTCTTTTTAACAAGAGAAATTATTTATTTAACAATATAACCACCTTTTATTAATGCTTCTCTTTCTGCTTCCATTGATGCATCTCTATCAGCCGGATTATCAAAACTCATACCGCCGAATTCGTATCTGTTATTGTTATCACTCCAGCTCCAGCTGTATCTGCCAGGAGTCATTGTTGATTGCGTAGACTCCATGCCAACTTTCGGGGCAATTCTTCTTGATGCTATCGGGTTTCCGTTTGCATCTTTTGCTGCTTCTTTAGAAGTGTATTTGTTACGGAGTTTTGCTTCCGGTTCTTCGCCACAGAAGTTCCAGGTGTAAGTGTTACCGCTCTTGCAGGTGTATGTCTTTCTGAGTTTAACACCTTTAGGCATATCTGCACTTGATGCAGCAAAACCGTTGATTGTACGTTTTGTTAAGTTTCTGAGTTCTGCAATATCTTTTTCGTTTGTGATTGCATTGCCATTTGCATCAACATAGCCGAGTCTTATGATACCATCCCAGTGTTCACCAGGTTTGTTGTTGTATAAACAATCTTCAGCTTCTTTAACCTGCGGGGCAACATCTGTTGTTGTAATTGTTGCAAATCTTGTTGGTGTTTGATTTGTCGTTGGTTTAGCAGGTTGTGCCGGTTGTGATTCTTGAGCCGGTTCACCTGTTGTATTTACTGGTGTATCAATAACTTCTTTAGCAAGTGCGATAACATCAAACATTGCTTTGTCTAATTCTTTTTGGTTAAGGATGTAGCCGTCACCGCCGGATACGTTATGCTTCATTTCAAGAGTTAATTTCTCTCTTGCTGCGTTGTAAGCTTTTTCCGGTACAATTTCTTCTTTCCTGTAAACTTGTTCCAACATACTGCCGATAAATACTGCAGCTGCATTTGCTATTGCCGGTGCTACACAGTAGTGTGTCTTCTCAAAGTGAGTTTCTTTAATAAGTTCAAGGGAAGTGATTTCACCGAGTTCTTTAAGATTAACATCTGCACCTTGTTCTTGAGCTTTTTGCAAGAATTCTTGGTATAGTTGATTCAGCGCATCTGATGTTATAGAGCCATTCTCTACATTAATACTGACTCTTAAATTGTCATTAAATGCTACTTTGAAAGGTAATAAAGCTGCAGTTACTCCTGCCGGTATAGTGCCAAGTACTGTATCAGCAATTGCCTTACCCCATTTGATTTTGTCATATTTATAGCCCATATCTTTACCAAGACGTTTAGTATCTCTTCTTTTTAAATAATTTTCATCACCTTTTTCTTTATAAATGGGTTGGAAACTGTATTGTCCATCTTTTGTTTCGATAGTTCGAATGTCGCCGAGTTTTACTCCTTCAAATCCGTCATTGCTTGTTAATACTCCGCCGGCAAGAGTTGTAATTCTTGTAATATCAGAAGTGTTGATTTCTTTGCCGTCAAGAGTGATGGTGTTGAATTCGGTTAATCCATTACCTTTATTGGCTTCTATAAACGGTTCGTTAAAGTATTCTACGTTTTGTGAACGTTGAGTAATTTCTCTTTCGTTGCTTCTTCTGTTGAAGGTTAAGTCACCGCCTGCTGCTTGTGCATATTCTGCTGCTACCTCAGCGGCGTCTTCATTTTTGTATCTTTCAACAAGTTTTTTCTTGGTTCCAACATATCCTTTTTCAATGTTAGAACGAACTTCGTTTCTGATAGCAAGTGCATCAAGAACATTATCCATTTCATCGGCTTTAAGAGCATCTTTTGTTAATCCGAAGTACATATTTGCATCTTTGAGTTCTTTTTTAACGATGTCTCTTATTTTGGATGCTTTGGTAGGATCTTCTATTGAATATACTCTTTTAATAATGTCTGCAGCAGAAGGGATACCCAATCTGTCACAGGTTTCAGCATATTGTGCCTGAACTTTGCCTAATTCTTGTTGATAGTAAAGAATTTCTTTTTGGTCTTTTGTCAATTCTGATGCAGTAGTAGTACTATTTGCACGATGTATTTCTTCTTTTGAGAATTTACCTAATTTCTTTTGATATTTTTTAATTTCTTTTTCAAGTGCTTCAACTTCTTTTTTCTCCGCTTTTGTTAATTTGGTTCCCGGAGTAACAAGAGGTTCGCCGTTGTAAGCATCAACTGCTGCTGCGGCTTCTTGTACGGTTGTTACACTCAAGCCTAATTCTTTTGCTTTTTGTTCATATACTAACATAGCGCCTTCAGCAAGGTTTCTTTTCTTTTCAGCCTTTTCTGATTTGCCTTTTGCTTCCAGTGCTCTTGCTTCGTCCATTAAAGATACATAATCTTCTCTGATTTTGTCCAACTCCTTTGCGTCAGATTTTCTGATAAATCTTGCTTGTACAATTGGATTTGTGTTGTTTTGTACTTCTCCTGTCATAATAACATCCCCTTATTTTTATATCCTGTGTTATATTAATAAAGTATTTTCCTTTTTCAAAATTGCTATTTTTACAAAAAAAATATTTATAAAGTCCCTAAAACCATTTATTTTATAAGCGTCTAGCCTCGTTAACAAAACTTAATATAGTCTATATAAAGTATATACTTATATCTCCCTCTATAAATAATCGACTAAAAGAGTGATTATTTTTTATATATAGTTTGTTATACTTTTTATGAGGTAATGACGTGAATAAATCTTATTTAGAACAAAAAATTTTAGAAAAAGAACATCAAATTGAGAAATTGCGGGATGCTGCTGAACTGTCGCCTGTGTGCGCAGAATTGTATAATAAAGCTATTCTCGAAAAAGCAATTCTGAAAGACGAACTTAAAAGGCTTATGCAGCCTGCTGTGTCTAAAATTGCCGATAAAATCAAATCTGCTTTACCTTTTGGTGAAAAAAGAATTTGTGACTATTTTAAAGGTTAGATAAATACGTAAGCATCTGCCGCAGGGCGTTCCCCCTGTGTGATATTTGGTTTTTAGTTTGTTCATCCATTTCTGCAATGGTTATATTGTAATCATTGGGGATAAATACAGGATCGTATCCGAAGCCGTTTACTCCGCGCGGGCTGTCTGTAATATGCCCTTTACAATAGCCTGTTGTTTGGTTAAGAATTTGCCCGTCTGGAGTAACTAAAGTCATACAGCAGACAAATTGTGCATTTCTGTTAGGTTTGTCCGCCAATTCCCTGAGCAGCCTTTGTATCCTTAATTCCTGTGTCTCAGCGTATCTTGCTGAGTACAACCCCGGAGCTCCGTTTAACGCATCCACGCACAAGCCGGAATCATCCGCAAGTGCTGTCTTGCCTGACAATTTTGCTGCATCGGCGGCTTTAATGTAAGAATTTTCTGCAAATGTGCTCCCCGTTTCGTCAGGATTAAATCCCTCGGGCGGCCGTATAAACTTTACTCCGCTGACTTTAGCTATTTCATTAACTTCCTTTAATTTATTTATATTATTTGTTGCAAAGACGATTTCCATACTCTTTTACTGCTCCTGCCGGTTTATTAGTGCGATTATCCCCCGCCCCAGCGCCTGTTTCTTGTGCCAAATTCAATAATAGCATCGCAAAGCGCATCTTTATCAAACTCCGGCCAGTATTTTTCGGTTATATAAAACTCAGTGTATGCAATTTGCCATAATAGATAATTTGAAACTCTCATTTCTCCCCCTGTTCTGATTAATAAATCAGGGTCAGGGATGCCCGCCGTGTATAGAGCTGCGGAAATATCAGCTTCCGTCAGGTTATCAGCCGTGATTTCTCCGGCTTCAATTTTTGCAGCAATGTTTTTAAACGCATGCAGAATTTCTGCTCTTGCGCCGTAATTGAAAGCGATTTGCAGTTTTACTCCGTGGTTATTTTTAGTTTTTTCAACGGAGTTGTCTACTACTTTCTTTAAATTTTTGCTCAATGCTGCTGTGTCTCCGATAAAACGGATTACTACACCATTTTTGTGCATTTCATCAAGCTCATTTTTCAGTGTATTAGCAAGTAAATCCATCAAAAAATTAACTTCTTCGGGCGAACGGTTCCAATTTTCTGTAGAAAACGCATATACTGTAACATACTCTATCCCGAGATCATCAGCCGCTCTGATTGTACGTTTAAGTGCGCTTACACCCTCTTTATGCCCCACGGCGGACGGCAGATGTTTATTCTTCGCCCAGCGTCTGTTTCCGTCCATAATTATTGCCGCGTGCTTAAAACCTGTTTTTTTTACTATTTCCTTTGCTATCTCTTGTTTATTTTCCAGTAAAACCATAATAATTATATATTACTACAAACATATATTTTTATTTAATAAGTTGTACATTACAAATAAAAAAATTTATGCTACAATGTGTTTGTATAGAGGAGTTAAATATGAAGAGAACTAATAAATATATTATACTGTTATTATTGATTTTAGGGATAGCAGTTCAAGCACCTGCATTTTCGGCACCTGCCGTTCTGGAAACAAAACCGGCTGCGGAAGTTCAGACTAAAACGGCGCCTGCCGTTGTTGTTCCTGCGAATGCTATGCAGGTAACGCCGCTTGCGCTTGTTGCAAATCCGAATTCGTTTCTTAATAAGACGGTTGTTATGACTGCAAAATTCGATAAATTTTCTACCGTTGGACTCGATTATCCTCCGGCATTAAGGAAAACAGAAGATTATATAGGACTTATGGTATTTAGAGATGATACAGAATATGAGATTCCATTATCAGAATTAAAATTATTTATGAAGAGGGAAGACGCTCAAAAGTTTATAGAACTTAAATCAAAAGACAGTGTTAAAATCGTAGGCAAAGTCTTTTCATCTGCACTTGGTGACCCGTGGGTAGATGTTCTCTCTCTTGAAAGTATTAAGAAATAATTGGAGTTAGTATGCCAAAGAATGATGTGTTTTTGACCATTCACGGTCACTTTTATCAACCGCCGAGGGAGAACCCGTGGCTGGAAGCTATTGAATTGCAGGAAAGCGCCGCACCCTGTCATGACTGGAATGAAAGAGTGTGCAAGGAGTGTTATAATCCAAATTCTGTATCCAAAATAGTTGATAATAAGAATCGTATTCTGGATGTGGTTAATAATTATGAATATATGAGTTTTAACTTTGGACCGACATTGTTATCGTGGATGGAGGAATATGCGCCTCTTACATACGAAAGAATAATAAAAGCGGATATTACCAGTATAAAAAAACATGGCGGACATGGAAATGCCATTGCACAGGTTTATAACCACATGATTATGCCGCTTGCCAATGAACGTGATAAGCAAACTCAGGTAAAATGGGGAATTAAAGATTTTGAATACCGCTTTGGACGTCTTCCCGAGGGGATGTGGCTTGCAGAAACTGCAGTTGACGATGACACATTGAGAGTTCTTGCGGAAAATGGAATTAAGTTTACTATTCTTTCACCGTTTCAGGCACAAAAAGTTAAAAAAGAGGGGGATAAGGATTGGGTTGATGTAAGCTGGGGGAATATTGACCCTGCTCGTTCTTACCGGTATTATATAAAGTCTGCTCCGGGCAAGTATATTGATTTATTCTTCTATGATGGAGCAATATCCCGTTCCGTAGCTTTTGATGAAATATTAAAGGATGGCAATAAGTTTGTGCGCCGTCTTACTGACGGGATTTCAGAATCCCGTGATTACCCGCAGCTTGTTCATATTGCAACTGATGGAGAAAGCTACGGTCACCATACTAAATTCGGTGATATGGGCTTATCTTACGCTTTTAAATTAAAAGTAAAGGATGCGGGATTTAAGGTTACAAATTATGGCGAGTATCTTGAAAAATACAGAAGCGACTGGGTTGTTGATATTAAGCCTGTTTCTTCGTGGAGCTGTTTCCATGGCGTTGGTCGCTGGTGTGAGGATTGCGGCTGTTCAACGGGCGGTCATCCGGGCTGGAATCAAAAATGGCGTAAACCGTTAAGAGAGGCTCTTGATTTTCTGCGTGATGAAACTGTTACTATTTATAAAAATCATGCCAAAAAGTATTTCAAAAATCCGGCTGAAGCAAGAGAAAATTATATTAATGTTATACTTGACCGGAGTGAAACTAATGTTAAAAGGTTTCAGGAAGAATACTTCCTGCCCGAACTTGATAATGATATGAAAGTCAAAGGTATGAAGCTTCTTGAAATACAACGTCATGCAATGCTTATGTATACAAGCTGCGGCTGGTTTTTCTCAGAAATTTCAGGTATTGAGACCGTTCAAATAATGAAGTACGCGGCACGGGTTTTACAACTTTTAAAAGCGTTCAGTAAAAAGGATTTTGAAACTCCGTTCCTTGATATTCTTGCAAATGCGCAAAGTAATATTCCGGAATTTGGCAACGGCAGGGATATTTTTGAAAAATTTGTCCGCCCTTCAGTTGTTACTCCGAAACAGATTGTAAGTTTATGGGCTGTTTCTTCTATGTACCGTGATGTTGATGATGAAGAAATTGTATACAGCTATAAAATTAAGCAAAATTCTTACAAAAAAATCTCTAAGGCGGATTCCCAACTGTTGATTGGTAATATAGAAATTGAATCACAGGTTACCCGCGAGCGTTTAAATATGATATTTACGCTCCTGCAGTTCTCTGATGGTGATTTCCATTGTGCTATTGCGGGCTACACAGATGACTTTGTTGATATAAGAAAAGAGCTTATAAAAACATATTTGACTTCGCCAATTACGGAAATTTTAAGGTTGATTGACAAGTACTTTGGTGAAGAATATTTTACACTTAAAGATATATTCATTGAAGCAAGAAAGAAACTGCTTGATACGTTATTAAAAGACAGAATGGAAGCATTTGCAAATACCTACGAAACATTGTATACAGAAAGCAAAGGTTCTATTTATCAATTGCAGGCGCTTGGTTTGGAGCCGCCGGTTGAGTTTAAACTTGTTGCACAGTATGTTTTGGCTAAGCAGTTCAACGCCTTGTTTGAAAACTCTAAAAATCCGTCTTTTGAAGCAATACAAAAGGCTATGGATATTAATTTTGAGGCTAAACAACTCGGTATAACTATTGATAAATCGGTAACAAATAAAATATTCTCTAAAAAAGTGGCACAAAGTGTTGCAAGGCTTGCTTACTCTCTAGAAATCCAACAGGCGGAAGCAACGCTTGAGTTATTGAGCAATATTGAGGATATGGAGTTGCAGGTTGATATTTCTGACGCGCAAAGTATTTATTTTAGTAAAATCGTAAGTTCTTTTGATGAAATATTATCGCATATTGATTATACTTTGGATAAAGACTTTATAAGTATGTTATTTGAAGTAGGCAAGCGTTTAAATATAAACACGGAATTTTACGAACAAATGTTTAACAAAGCGTTAGTTAATGCGATAAATAATGAAACGGAGGAGGAGAAATAAATGAAAAAGAGTTTAGCAAAGATTTTTGTAGCTTGTTTTGCACTCGGACTCGGGGTGGGAATTGGTGCAAACAATATGGCAATATCAGATATACCGCTTAATTTTAAAATTGCAGTTGTTGATGTTGCAAAGGTTGTTTCCAATTCACAGCAGGTAAAAGCACTTAAGGACGAGCAGCTGCGTAATAAGGCGGAACTTGAAAAATACATAGAAACGGCAAGAGCTGATGTAAATAAACAGACGGACGCTTTAAAGAAAAAACAAATGACTGACAGATATGACAGAGAGCTGAATGCAAAAAGAAAAACAATGCAAATGGCATATAATCAGAAGTTAAAGAAAATAGAAGACAATATCAATACTGTTATTGCTCAGAGAGCAAAAGCGGAAGGTTATAATCTGATACTGTCAAAGAGTTCTGTTTTATTCGGCGGAACTGACATTACAACATCAGTCAGCCAATATGTAAGATAATTTTAATTATATCAGATTTCAGCCGGTTTGTTTTTTACCGGCTGTTTTTTATTGCTTATGAAAGCCGCTATTCCTAACCCTGCGATTAATAATACCCCGCCCGCAATAAGTACATATTTTTTTACGGGGGATTTCTTTTGAACCTCCGGTTCCATTATTATTTCTTTAAATTTTTGTATCTGTTTAAATATTTGAGGGTATTTTTTATCAAGCCCCGTTTGTTTAAACCGTTTTTCATAAATATCAAACATATTTATTCCAAAACCGTCAGCCAGCGCTTTTGTGTACTCGTCCATATAGTTGGGCGTAATTCTGTACCTGTAGTTTTCGTAACTGTTTAGCCTGTCAGCATCGAAAACCTGAGCCCGACCTAAAACATCCATAAAATAGAACATCGTATTTTTTCCGGCAAAAGCTTCTGCCGCCTTTGCTTTTGCAAGTTCTGCAGGGTTTGAATATAAAGTTTCTGCCGGAATGTTGTATTTTTTAGATAAGATTTCAATCTGTGCTTTTCTTTTTATACAGATTTCTTTGTATCTGTCTACATAAAAATTGTAGTTTTTTTCTTTATATAATTGGTTTTTATCCCCGCCGAAGGTTTCCCATAACAGATTAATACTTTCTTCTTTGGATAATTTGCTAATATCAGTATCTTTAAACTGCACAAACCTTTTGAGCGGAAGTACATCCTGATTTCCGAGTCCGCCTATTACAGTTTCCGGCGCGAACTTCTGACCTCTTTCAAAGCCCTCGGTGTATCCCCATGTGCTATCCATGTATTGCATTGAGTATACTTTTACTCTGTTATTTACAAATCTCCAGTTTGTACTGTCAAGCGGAAAGTCTTTCGAATCGGCTTCAAATTCATAGAGCAGGTGGTTTGGATTAAATTTGTCGCCCCTTACTTTTTTTACGGTGTCTTCAATCATCTTTAACAGTGCGTCTGTATTAAGCTGTCTGTGCTCAATATCTTGGGTTTTCGTGTCTTCTATTGCCGGCTGTAAGTATGCCCAGGCAACATCAAACCGTATTGACCCGTCGTAACGTTTTGCAAAAAGTTCTGTTTTTCGTTTTAGCAGCTTGGCGGCAGATGAATCGGGGTTAAGTATTGTATCATAGTCAAGCGCAGGTAAATCCCAGCCAATAGTCTTACCTTTCATAAAGGCTTTTGGATATGCAAAAACTTCTGCCTCGCTAAAACCTATTAACTGATCGCCTGTCAATCTCAACCCTATATTGTTTAGCGCCTCTTTTGATTTGGTTAAGAATTTGTCTGCCAGATATTCTTTGAATTTGTAAAAATCAATATCATCTGCATTTTGGGTCAGGATTTCTTTCAGCCGTGTTTCTTTTTGCGGGTTTGAATAATCCGGATTGTACAGGTTTTGGTCAAGTATATTCCAGTGTTTTAGGGCCTTTTGATATTTTTTTAGTAATTCTTCGTATATACTTATCGGCTCTAGCCAGTCATTATTTGATGCAATAAAGCTTTTGTAATCCTGTTTTATACCGGCATTATCAGGCAGTGATTTAAAACGTTCGTGCGCTTTTTTTAGTATTTTTTCATTTTGAGAGTCGGACGGAAGTATGTTTTCCCAATTAAGGATTGTATCTTTGTTTGATGCAGTATTGCTGCTGATTATTGATTGAACTTCATCAGCGGTAAGAAGTTTGCCGTATTCGGATTTTGTAAGTTCTGCGGGCGGGATCAGATGAGAGCCGAGAGAAAGCGCCGTAGCAGAGTACGGGCAGCAAAAGCGTCTGCTGCCGCCTATATAGTACTCTCCCTGCGGATGTACCTCTACGGCTGTTATACCGAGCAGGGTTTTCATATCCTTAAGGTATTTGAGCCCCTCTTTGCTGAACAAATATCCGATGCCCGTGTCTTTGTTTTTTGCTGCCGGCAGACAAGGGTCATGGACTATTAAAATATTATCCCCGTTGTGTTCAAGCAGTTTTTGTACTTGAGGATGTAGTTTGTTTACCTTCTTATCTTCGCGTCTGTTTAGTCTCCGCTGGAAGGATATATTTGAAATATTGTTTACGCGCATAAAAACTCCTGATATATTAATACGCTAAAACAATTATTTTTGCTATTTCATCTTATTTTTTGTTACAAATTGAAACATTTTGTATTCTGTTACGTCTAAATAGGTGTAGGAATTATGGAGGATAGTATATGGGATTTCCTATGAAGAGAGAAAAGGATGAGTATATTTTTGATATGGAATTTGGTACAGAAACTGAAGATGTTAAAACTTTTAGTTCTGTGATGGATTCGGATGACTTGCTGCAAATGTATCTTAAAGATGTTGGCAGAACAAAGATGCTTACATCAGAGGAAGAATTGCTGCTTGGAAAAACAATTCGCGAGGGCAGGGGCAAAGAAAAAGAAATTGCAAAGAGAAAACTTGTTAATGCAAACTTGCGTCTGGTTGTTAGTATTGCAAAAAAATACACAGGGCACGGCGTCCTTTTTATGGATTTAGTTCAGGAAGGCGGGTTGGGTTTAATGCGTGCGGCTGAGAAATATGATTACAGAAAAGGATATAAATTCTCAACTTACGCAACCTGGTGGGTAAAGCAGACGATGATAAGAGCAATCTCTAATACCTCAAAGCTGATTAGAATTCCTGTTCACATGCAGGATAAAATGCGGAAGTATAAGAGGGCATTTTCAAAATTTACTTTTATTCACGGGCGAGAGCCGAGCGATGAGGAGATGATGGAATTAACAGGGTTTGACCGAAAAAAATTAAAACTTATTAATTCCGCGTTGAATAAGGAACCTATAAGCCTTGATACACCAATAACTGAGGATTTGTCTGTTGAGGATTATATAGAAGATACATCTTATCGTTCTCCTGACAAAATAACGGCAGATAAGATGCTCTCTGAGGGGATGGAGGAGTTGATGAGGTATTTAACTGATAGAGAAAAAGAAATTTTATCCTGCCGGTTCGGGATAAATAATGAGGATTATAAAACATTAGAGCAGATAGGTAAAAACCTTGGATTTTCTAAGGAACGGATAAGGCAGCTTGAAACAGCTGCGCTGGAAAAATTGAGAAATAAAAGAGAACTTCAGCATTTTAGGGACTATATAAGAGGCGAGTAATTTTAACGGAGCTGAAAACGCTCCGTTATTTAATATAAATATGGGCATTCTAACAATATTAACCAAATGGGTCTGGGCCAAAATTCCTGCCGTAACATTTTTGTATTTGCTGCTTTAGTACCCTACCGCCCATTTAAATATGCGTTGTGATTTTTTCTTTTGCTGCGGGTTAATATCAACAGAAACTTCAGGGGTTTCAATGACCATATCTGCTTTTTGTAAAAAATTGTTTTTTTGCATTGTTGCGTCAACATTATTGAAGGACTTAAGTTTATCTAGATTGTTTTGGAGTTCTGTATTTTCATCATTTAACATGATTGTCTGACGGCTTAATTCGTTTAACTTCAATTCTGTTGATAATACGAAATAATAACTTGCAAAAGATACAATAACAATTAACGCTAATAGGATACATAGTGTAGTATTAATTTTTTTAATTGCCATATCTCTAACGAAATTCTCCTTTGGGAAATAACCTTCAATAACACGGTTGAAATCGGGCTTAACTAACGGGTTATCAATGTAATTTTGTTTGTTTTTTAAATTATCATTCCTTACTACAGCCTTAGCCGAGTAATAATTGTTGTTAGCGAGTGATTGCGCCAATGACTTACCCCCATATTTTGATACATTTAGCCGCCCTGAGTTTTGCGCTCCGTGATGGCGGGTTTACTCTTATCTCCTCATCTGTCGGAAGTACCGGCTTTTTCGTTATCAACTCTATCCGCGGAGGTTTACAGGTACAAATAAGGTTGTTGCATCTGCATTTTTGCGCTTCTCTTTTTAGAATTGTCTTAACCAGTCTATCCTCTAAAGAATGGAAACTTATAACTGAAATTATACCACCTACATCTAATAAATCCAAGATTTCATTAAGAATTGTGTTTACATTTTTTAACTCTTGATTAACTTCAATTCTGACGGCTTGAAACACACGGGTTGCAGGGTGTAAGTGTGATTTTACTTTAGGTACGGCACTGATTATCAAGTTTGATAATTCCAGCGTTGTTTTAATCGGGGCTTTTCTTCTTTCTTCAACAATTTTTTTTGCAATTCTTTTAGAAAAGTGTTCTTCTCCGTATTCGGAGAAAATTCTAACAAGTTCGTCTTCTTTATATTTATTTATTACGTCGTATGCTGAAAAGTCCGATGACATGTCAAACCGCATATCAAGCGGAGCATCTTTTGAGAACGAAAACCCGCGTTCAGCTGTTGTAAGCTGGTGGTAGGAGGCGCCTAGGTCTAAGAGTACGCCTCCTGTAATTCTTTCAATCCCGAGATTATGAAGAACATTCCTTATATTTGTGTAGGATGATTTTACGATTGTTAAGTTGTCATACTCTTTGAGCCTTTCTTTTGCTGCTGTGATTGCATCATCGTCTATATCAAAAGCTATTAATCTTCCAGATGGGGATATTTTTTGTAAAATATACTCGCTGTGCCCGCCGCCGCCGAGTGTGCAGTCAACATAGATTTTCCCGGGTTGCGGATTCATAATGTCGACTGCTTCTCTTTTCATAACCGTATAGTGGATAAATTCTGTCATGTCTATTCCTTAATTTTTCTTTTTGATTTTTATCAAACTTTAACGGATTTCATTTAGTTCTCAGCAATATAAACACTTGTAATCCAGATTTAGTCAGGTATCCTCTCCCTATTATTTATCACACGCCTTCTAAAATTCCTTCAAGAACAAGTTTTACGTGCGCATAGTTTAATCCGCCCTGCATGTATGCTGCGTAAGGCGGTCTTAAGGGACCGTCTGTGGATAGCTCTATTGTTGAACCTTCAATAAAAGTTCCTCCAGCCATAATAACTTTGTCCTCATATCCCGGAACATCGTCAGGAATTGGTGTTACATAAGAGTTGACCGGAGAGAGCGCCTGAACGGTTTTACAGAAGTGTTCAAGCGGTTCTTGCTTGTCAAAAATAATTGTCTGTATAATATCTGTCCGCGGCTCGTCGTGACGCGGGGTTGATTTGTAGCCGATGTCTTCAAAAACTTTGCTTGCAAGAACTGCCCCTTTTACGGCGTCTGATACGACGGACGGCGCCATAAAAAGCCCCTGAAATATTAATCTGTGCTGATTTAGCATTGCTCCGCCTTCGGCGCCTATGCCCGGGGCAGTGAGCGCCATAGCTGCATAATCTACGTATTCCTGTTTCCCCGCAATGTATCCGCCGGTCTCTACAATCCCGCCTCCGGGGTTTTTGATTAACGACCCTGCAATAATATCGGCACCTGCTTCAAGCGGCTCTTCTTTTTCCACAAACTCGCCGTAACAGTTGTCTACAAAACAGATACAGTCGGGATTTTTACTTTTTACGATATTTACGATTTTTCTTATTGTATCAATATTAAGTGATTTTCTCGTTGAATACCCGCGGGAACGCTGTATTTCCACCATTGTTACGGATTTGTCAATTGTTTGCTCAAGTTTTTCAAAATCAACTTCCTTTGTATCGGTTAAAGGTATTTCTTCATAAAGTACTCCGTGCCCGATTAGTGACTCACGCTTACCGCCTGTTGTACCGATTACCTCCTGCATAGTGTCGTAGGGCGCACCTGCAACGGAAACTAACTTATCTCCATATCTGAGGTTCCCGAACAGTACACATGAGAGTGCGTGCGTACCTGATACAAAGTGATTTCTGGCGATGGCGGCTTCAGCACGGAATACCTGCGCAAAAACCTTGTCCAGAACCTCTTTCCCTACATCGTCGTGCCCGTAGCCTGAGACCGTGTAGAAGTGCTCCGGCGCAACTTTGTTATCAATAAACGCTTGCAGCACTTTTTTTTGATTGTAATCTCTAATCTCGTCAATAAATTCAAATTCTTTTATTAAAGATTTTTCGGCTTGTTTTAAATCGTATTTCATATCCCTAAAATATATCCTCCACAATAAATCATAGCAAAAATACAAAAAAAAGCGTACCTGAATAAATCCAAGTACGACTTCGTAATTGTGAGGATAAATAATTATTTTTAGTAAGATAAAGCTTTTAACTATGCACCGAACTTAGGAGCCTCTTGTGTTTGGCTTTGGAGTGCTGACTCAATGCTTTCTAATCTAGATTGAGCATAAGACAATTGAGCCTCGTTGGATGCTTGTTCTATATCTATTAATGTATCTTCTTCGTTCAATGGTGCAAGAGCCATTTGTTCTTCATCTTCGAGGGCTTGGGTTTGTGCCTCTAACCAGATTGATACCTGATCGTTGAAGTTTGTGGTCATCGTACTGGTATATTGTTGAACCATCTGCTTATTCATTGCCATTGCCTGGTTAGCTTGCATTTGTGCAGATTGCGCTTGTTGATATGCAGTTTTATAATCGTCACCTTGTAAGAATTTTTGGTATTTAGCGTATTCGTCTTTATAAAGTTGACTTTCAGTACCGCCTTCACCATTTGCGTATTTATTTAAGTTTTCTTGATACTGCATATATTCTTCATAGACCTTACCATGTGATTGTTTCATAAAGTATTCAATCGGCATCATTTGTAATTGTTGAGATGCAGCCATTGAATAATTATTCATAATGGAGTTTGTCATTGATGTCATTCTTTTAGCTTGCGCTTCAAGTTTTGATTGCTTCCGTGCATAACATTTTTGGACATTTTCAATCCGTTTGGTGATTCTGTCTTTTCTGGTGCCGATAGAAGTTTGAGCTAAAGTCAATTTATTGACTTTGCGCTTCAGGCTCATTTTTTGATGTAGTAATAATAAATATGCCATTTGCTTCTATAGCTCCGTGTGTTTTAGTATCCTCATATATATAAAGTATTTCTTATATACTAAAATTGCCAAAAGTATATAATTTTGTTACAAAACTTTACAAAAATGTTTAAAAAGAAAACTAATTATGGCGAAACCTTTGGTATTGTTGAATTTTAAAAATTTATATTTTTTAGGTAATTGTTACTATAATTATATATTCAATATTTACTAAAGTGTTATTATGGAGATTATATTCCTTTGGAAGCAAGTATACTCTGTATTTCTTTCCCTTTTACCCCTTTTGTATTATAATATTTCTATGCGCAGCATTAATAAATATGTACGATTGGAAATTCTTGTTTGGATTATTATTATCCTTGTCTTAATGCTTGCTGCATCGCTTTTGTACAGACATTCACAAAGACAGTACGAAACACATAAAATCTTTATGTCTGATATTGACGGGCTGATTGTGGGTTCGCCGGTCAAGCTTATGGGGGTTCAGGTCGGGTATGTTAACGATATAAAGATTGTTGACGATAATGTATATATAAGGTTTGTAATCAAGGACAAGGATTTGCACCTCCCGTGGGGGACGACGGCAACCGTTGAATTTAGCGGTATGGCAGGCTCTCGCTCGCTGGAACTCTACCCGCCCGAAAATCATGATGACGGAGAGAACGTTGATTATATAAGAGTGGTCAATCCGACGCGTTTAAGCAAGTCTTTGAGCCTGTTATATGAGATGTATAACAAGTTTATGGATATTTGTTTCGGTATATCTGCATTCAGTGCAAGTCTCAATGATGCGGATTTGGATTTGGAGCTTCCAAAAGATAAGAATAATTTACAATTCGTAAACTTCCTTGAATTTGCAAATCGTTGGTTAGATAATTCTAATAATAAAGTTTCTGAATTAGGAAATAAATGGCGGAAGGATAAATAAATGGAATTTAAGAATGTTTTTGTAATTTCGACACCCGTGGTTAATGAAAATTTATGTATTCTAAGGAGCAAATATACTGATACAATGGGGGTTAAGTGTGCAACACGGCAAATAACAAATATATTATTATATGAAGCATCAAAAAATCTCCCTCAGGTTGATACGGAGGTTGAAACGCCCCTGATGAAATTTACGACCAAATCAATAGACCGCAGTTTAAGGGTTATTATTTCTCCGATATTAAGAGCGGGACTTGTATTTACTGATTCGGCTTCCGATATGCTTCCCCGCGCTGAAATCCGCCATATCGGTATGTACAGAGATGAAAAGACTTTAAAACCCGTATGGTACTATAACAAGCTGCCTGAGAAGTTTGATAATCCTGAAAAAACTTATGTTTACCTGACTGACCCGATGCTTGCAACCGGCAACTCTCTGTTAGAAACTATCAAAATGTACGAAGGCAAAGGTCTTGATGTCTCACACATCCGCTGTGTCTGTCTTATTGCCGCACCGGAGGGGCTTAAAAATATTAAAAACTCATATCCTGATATAGAAATCTTTACTGCTGCTATTGACCAATCGCTTAATGAAAACGGTTATATTCTGCCGGGATTAGGTGATGCGGGAGATAGAATCTTTAATACAGTAAAATAATTTTCTTGTTTAGTTTTAAGTGATTTATAGGACGTATAATCTGAAAATTATAAACACGCAAACAAGGTATTGTTTATTTTTTTATGTAAACACTACCTTATTCTGTATGGCGAAAAGTGACCATTATCTCATGTTTTTAGGCGGAATAAGGACTACCGTACCGCTTTTAAATCTTTCGGAACCAAGACCTACAGAACTGCAATAGGTATTTATGTTAAAGTTTGCTGTTGGATACTTTAGTACGGAATTTTCGTCAGTTGCATCATAAGTAGAGCACAGTGCCTGTCTGTATGTCCGCGGGACAATGGGCTCATAAGGCTGTCCTGTTAATATTCTGCCAATCGTACCATTGTCAGCATATGCAGGTAGTACTTCGGCGTTGTCAACTATACTAGTATAGTTTTCTATGGGGTTAAGCGGGAATGTTGAAGAGTTGTTACTGCTTCCAATTAATATGAGTATAGGTGCAAATCCTGATGGTTCACCGGCCTGTTTCCCTTCATAAGCTGTTCTCAAGTAGCCGCAGTGATATATAGCATAATAATAAGTTCTGCCGCTGTCATTTGCTCTGGTTTTTATTGTTGGTATCGTAACAACTACTGCGTCGTAGAAAGGGTCGCCATTTAAGCCTTTAAATTGAAAACTTGTAACATCATCGGTTGATATACCGTATGTTGAATCAGTCAAATGGTTAAACCAATTTTGAAAAGCAGTGCTTAGTGACTCTTGCGGAAGCACATTTCCTTCTGCATCTGTTCTTTCATGTTTTTTTAGGTATATAAAATTATCAAAGGCTGTATTGAGAGCATTAAATGTTCTGTAATAATACAGATTGTAAGCATTACGCAGGCTTACCTGACCTGCTCCCATACAGAGGGCAACAAGAACACCTATAATCCCGAGTACAAGGAGTACTTCAGCAAACGTAAAAGCTTTTTTCATCTTAAACTCTCCAAAAATTCTTCGTATGTATATAATATACCACATTTTCCGTTAATTTTATCATTTGTTACATTCAAAAGGGTATTGTTTTCTTTTATTGCATAAACCGGAATTCCCCTTTTTTGTGCTTCAAATACCGGTATTGAACCCAGAGCATTATGCGGCATAAGTAAAAAATCTAAATCCTTTATTGTTAATCCTCCTGTAGCATTTAGCGACGGTGCGTTTTGCAGCCCGAGGAGTATACAGGGTAAAAAAGTTGGTGTAATGTATTCTGCTGCGCATCTTGAATCAACCAGGTCTGTTGAAATACTTATGTCATCAAAAGCGGGGGAGTGTGCGCATGGGATTTTTAGCTCTTTTGTAATGTAATGCGAAATTATTGCTTCAACCCCTCCGATAGGATCAACACCGATGCCCTCAGCATAGTCTGTAGAGTTATCCTCTTCAAATCTGCATACAATGGCTATTGCGTCCGCACCGTTGTTAATAAGTTTCTTAGCACAATTTATAAGTGTTTCAGGATTTTTAATTCCGCCGGTTGAGTAGCTACCCTGGTTTTCAAAGTATACTCCAACCTCTTCATCTGTTATTGCATACTCTGTTATATTTACGCCGTAAACAGTTTTTACCGCATTGATTGTGTTTATATGTACGTTTAACACTCCCTGCGGTATTGCCCTGTCAAATAATACTCCGATTTTGTTGTTTCTCTGAGGAGTGAGTGTAATATTCCCTTTAAAAAATTCGTCAATTGCGTACCCTTCAACGTAGAGCATATTGTCCGTAATTCCCGAAAAACAGCCTGCGTTAACTACGTTCGGGTTAACTATAAGTCTTGCATATTCTGCAATTTTTCGCGCGTATACGGAGGCATCTCCCGCAAAACCGCCGATAGATGCGCCTATTCCCGTAGGTACAATAAAAGCTCCGAGTTTCTTCATATTTACATTATAAAACCAAATACTCCAACTGTATACCCGTATATGGTAATGAATTTCATCTTAATCGAACACATAATTTAGAAGTTAGTTTTCTCGGAAAGAGTGTATCTGAGAAAAAGGAGGTAAAAATGACGATAAAAAAACTGACTGTGGCAGCTGCGATTGCCGTTGGAATAGCAACGTGTTCGTTTAATAATGCAATGGCAGCCTGCCCCTGTGACCAGCGTCCGGTAGTCACAGAATCATCATGCTGTCCTGCTGATGATATTCCTGTCGTAACAGGTCAGGCTTGTCCGTGCCAGACAGAAGAACCAAGCTGCGGATGCGATGTCCCTTCTTGCGAAGAACCTGCCGTTCCATCGTGTGCGGTATGCCCTAATGCATCCGCTGTACCGAGATGTTCTATGAATCAGGTGTACGCATACCCTAATGCTATTTATGGTTCAAACAACTACATCGGAGAATGTACAAGTTCTGCCGCTACTTTTAGAGGTGAAGGCGGGTTTACCGTTGGTACTCATGGATTAAACAGCACAACCATGGGTGCTGCAGTCCTTCCTGAAGGTACAATGACCGGTGCTGCTACCGATATTCCGTGTTTAAATGATTCTCCAGTAGCACACAACGGTGTACCGATTCTTCGCGATGAAAGAAAAATGGACGGCAACGGCTGCCCTATCCAGATTAGTACCGCAAATTCAATTCAAGCAATTAAGAAAACTATGGTTCCGCTTGATTTGTCTCAATACAGTAATGTAACCGGTGCGGCCGCTGATATGCCGAGTATGAATATGTTTCCGGATGTTCCGAATAACTATTGGGCATCTTGTCCTATCGATAAGTTAGCGATGAATGACGTAGTTGTCGGGTATCCGGATAGAATGTTTAAACCGTCTAAAAATATTAGCCGTGCCGAGTTTGCGACAATGATAGTTAAGGGCTTTAATAAAAATGACTGCGGATGCGGCACAGAAGCCTTATTTAGCGATGTACCAGTTTCTCACTGGGCGAACTCTGTTATCGCAAAGGCTGTTCATGAAAACCTGTTAAAAGGTTATCCGGACGGATTATTTAAGCCTAACAATAATGTAACAAGAGCAGAAGCTTTATGTGCATTATCTAAAGGTATTAATATAGAAATGGATGCTGCGAAGGCTCAACAGGTACTGTCCTGTTACTCCGATGCGTCATCTGTTCCTGAGTGGGCACGTATTCCTATTGCAAAAGCTTTAGAAAGCGGTGCTCTTAATTCTTCGCCGAATTCTAAGATGATTAGACCATATGCCGAGGCTACCCGCGCAGAAATTGCGTCTATGTTACAAAATGTACGCGTAGCTATGGGGTACGATACTAATCCTCAAACCGCTAACAATACATGCCCGATTTGTCCGACCGATAAAAAGGCTTACGTAGAAAACGAACAAATCGTTAAAATCCCTACTCTTGAACTTAAGTTCCTCGATGAAATTAACGCAAAATCGTCTCACGTAGGTCAAATATTTGCAGCCACTACGCTCGAAGAAGTTACTATTGACGGACAATGCTTCCCGTGCGGTTCAAAAGTTACAGGTAAAGTCGTAGAAGTAGTAAGACCTTCAGGCTGCCAGAAAGGCGCATTAAAACTTGCATTTACCGATATAAGCAATAACGGCTGTAAGGCTAAATTGCCGAGACAAATTTTAACGGCGCAGGTTGATTGTTCCAAACAGCCTAATATTATAGCCAGACTTGTAACAGCCCCATTTACCTGGGCAGGGTCTATGGTTGGTATAGTCGGTAGAACTACTGGCGGTATGTTGTCTAACCTCGGCAATGCAGTAGAAAATGTTTCTAACGGTACAGGTATTGCATTAGGCGATATTTTCCAGGGTCAGTTCGGCGCGTCAGCAAGAAGTTTTGGCGGTGCATTGTATCAGACTGTTAAAGCTCCTATTGATATTACAAGAACAGCACTTTCAGGTACATTTGGCTTGTTACAGTCAACCGGCGACGAAGTTGCGTACCTTGTTGATGCTAAAGGATACAAAATATCTTCTATAAATCCGAGAGAACACGTTACGATAGCTTTCGGGTGCAGCGAATAGTGAGTAAGTCGTTCGCTTCCGGGGTTAGCCGTATTATGCGGCTAACCTCTTTTTATTGTGTTATTCTTTTATAAAATAGATTCAAAATATGTTTTTCAGGCAAAATATTTTTAATATCTCCCTGTATTTTTTCTCCGTTTATTCTGTATACGGGAAATTTTATATCTGTATTGTTCGCCTGTTTGCTGATTTTAAGGCTTATTAGATCATCCGGTTTAAAACCGTATTTTAAAACCTCGGGGGCAATATCTCCCGTAAGCCCCAGAGGGGATACGTTTTGATTAATTATAATTTTTAAATCCTTATCTTTTACAGGATTAAAATCGTTAATATTATATACAAAATTAATTTTGGGGTACAGGTTTTCTGCTTCATCAGAATTGAATGGCATAATTTTTTTCAGGCTTGGGTCTATTATTAAGCTTTCATCAAAATATTTATGCTTAAGCTCCAGTTTCCACATTTGACCTTTTATATATGCCGCATTCATTAAATCTTTCTCCGATACTGCGTTTTTCAGGTAATCAGCAAGTATTTTCAGGTGTTTTGAAACTTTTAGTAGCGTATTAATAGCTTCAGTGTTTTCCGGGGTTTTAGGGGTTATAAATATAAAGTTATGCAGCATTCCGTATGCTGAGGTTAAGCAGTTAACCGCATTTACATGGTATTTATTTGAAAACTGTTCGCTAAGTATGTTACCTGTTTTGAAAACTAATTCTTCGCAGATTCCTTCAGTCCGGTGGGGCGTGTCCATATTTTGATAAAAATTCTTAAGAATTGCGGTATTTCCTTTTATTTTTAGTTTGAAATCAGGGTTTGTCAGCATGGATTTTTTGCTGTAAACACACTTCTTTAAAATATTATTAACAAAATTTAACTCCTTGCTGTTCAAAAACATTGTACAGCGCTGAGCCTTAAAAGCAGGCGCTGCTCTTAAGGCGCTCCCCGTATTGTTCAAACTGCCATATGTGCTGTTATAAACTGGTAGTATATACATAATTTTCTTGAATTTATAAAAAACGGGAGTAAAATTTTTTGTTAGTTTGTTTACAATTTTTTACAAAAGGTTATATCTTAATAAAAATTTACAAAAAATTGTAAAATTTTGTAAACAATGGTTGTAGTATATACATTTAATCTTGACGGGAAATTTTTAAGTAGTACGATTAGAGAACATGCGTATGTATGGGGATTTAGTCCGAAAATAATAAAAATAATATAGCAAATATACATTTTTTATATAGTTTATGTACACCATTAGAATAGATGAGGTGATTTAATGTCGACAACGAAATATGCAAAAAGAGTAACTCCGATGGGCATTCCAAATACTAGATTGGATGATTTACCGGATTTAATTGACGTGCAGAAGAAATCATTTGAGTGGTTTCTTAAGGAAGGCTTAAAGGAAGAACTGCTTGCCTTTAGCCCTGTTAAAGACTACACTGGCAGATTAGAACTCCACTTCCTTCCTAACTATACTTTCGATAACGCAAAGTATACTGTAGAAGAAGCACGTATTCACGACGCTACTTATGCAAAACAGCTCCGTGTTATGGTCAGACTTGTTAACCGTGACAGCGGTGAAATTAAAGAACAAGAAGTTT
>CALUTH010000002.1 GCA_944323635.1 Candidatus Gastranaerophilales bacterium | reverse complement strand
AGGGCAAAGCGTGAGCCTTTGCCCGTAGACTCGTTTAACGCGAGTGAGTAAGAAAACAAGTTCAGCATGACAAATTGCGTTTTATCGGACAGTAGTGTGCGGTAGAGGGGCGGGAGTAAGGAAACAAACCGCAGCAAACAAAATAAAGGAAACAAACCATGCCGGGAATCTTATATGACACAAAATTCTTACAACTTAAGTCCGCAAAATCACCGGGCGGAAAAGATTGGGTATACGCCCACCGCCCCAACGCCGATAATGTTGTAATAATTGTGCCGTTGATAATAAACGGGGATAAAAAACAAATACTTTTTATAAGAGAACTCCGTCCGCCGCTTTATGCGGAAAACAGAAGCAAGTACAACATCGGGCTTCCCGCAGGGCTTGTGGGTGACGAGCGCAAGGGGGAATCAACGCTTGATGCGATAAAAGCAGAGTTATTAGAGGAAACCGGACTGGTTGCAGACAAAATAGAAATCGTTGCAGAAAAAATTTCCAGCTCCTCAGGTTGCACGTCCGAAACCTCTACAATCGCAATAGCAACAATTTCAAACCCCATTCCAATTCAGGAACCGGTATCGGACGGCGGAATATTAATCGAAAGAATGATTATTGATTTGGACAAAGTTCCCGAATTTCTGAAAGAAGAACAGCAAAAAGGAAATTCAATTTCCGGTCAGGCTCTTGCAGGATTGTATTATGTCGAAATTATGAAGAAATAAGCGGCGCTTTATTCGCCAAGCGCGGCAAACATTACAGTAATTTCGTTTATCAATTCTTCGTTCTCTGCTTTATAAGCGTATGTCAACGCTTTTTTAAGCAGCGATGCGGATTTGGATTTATTTTTAAATTCCATCATTAACTTTGCGGCTGATTTGTAATTTTGCGCAAGCTCTTCATAATCGCCCGCTTTTGTATAATTATTGACCGCATCAGCGTAGTATTTCAATGCTGTATCAGCAAAGTTGAAATGACTGTACGCATCGGCGGTAGAGCTTGAAACAAACCCTTTTGTCTTAGCGTCATCAGTTGATGCAATTACCTCTTTTGCTTCTTCGTAAAATTCAAAACACTGTTTATCGTATTTATCTGTTAAAAGATTCCCGATTTTAGCAAGGGTTGTTGATTGTGTAACTACATCATCCGTTTCGCCTGCGTAAGAAACAGACACAAGATAGTGGTCAATTGCAGGTTCTACCTGATTAACATCATCATAAATCTTTGCCATAGACAGGTGCGCCTGTGTTCTGACTTCATTATCGGTAGTAAAATTGAGCGAATTTCTGTAACTGTTCAGCGCCTGAACATAATAATCATTGTCATCATAGATTTTGCCTACCTCAAGACAAATCCGAGACTGGGTTTCGTAGTCCTTAATTTCTTCCGCTCTGTAAAAAGCTTCTTTAAAGATTTGCATAGCCGCTTTCGGATTATCTTCGTATGCATGTTTTTTTGCCTCAATAAAGAGCGATTTTAATCTTGTATCCTGCGGAATAACAGTAATGTGCGGCTTGCGTACAAAAGTTTTCTGGATACTTTCTTCTACGGACTCGCTTGTATCAAACAGGTCAGGTTCTTCTTCAGGCGCCACGCCTACGGGTTCGTAATCCCCTATAGGTACATTTTCATCACCTGCTGTACCTATCGGTTCGTGCGCAGGTCCAGATTGCTGCTGCGGTTGTTGTTTCGGTTGGGGTTTGGGTTGATTTTGCGGAAATCTGACAAGGAAGGATTCGTTGATTTCGCCTTCATCATAGCTGTAGTTAATTTGCTGTAAAAACAGAGCTTCAAGCCAGTTTTGTACAACCTTTGACTCTTTTTTTAGTGTTTCCGTAATATAACGGTCTAAAATTTGTGCAGCACTTCTTAAATTATTCTGCACAATCGGCACGTTAGGATTAGGACGCTTAACGTGCATTTCTACAAGCTGTAAATACTCTTCAACCTGCTCTTCAAGATCCGGCGGAGTTGCTATAGCTTTAATTGTATTTCTGAAATCTCTTAAAATCTGCGCGATATTAACGCGATTGCTGCGTCTTTGCGGCTGCGGCGCAGGCTGATTAACGTTGTTGTTCACCGGAACATACCCCGGCATAGGTCTTTGAGGCGGCGGGGTCATACGCGGCTGCTGTGCTGCCGGATAATTCGGGCGTTGATAAGGAGTATAGCCCGCAGGATAAGGATTGCGCGCGGCACGATTGTTGGGCTGATACCTGCCGTTCATTTGCTGCTGTGCAATATGCTGGCTTGCACGCCCGCGGACGATTACATTATCATCATGATTACGATTTTGCTGCTGATGCTGCCCGCCATTGTCGGGGCGCTGATTAGCGTCACCGTCATCGGTCTTTTTTAATCCGTTCTGATTGTTTAAATACGGGCGCTGTCTTACTGTGTTTAATGTGTTTAACAAAATCAACCGTCCTTCCTGTACATTCATCGGTCATTATTTTTGTTTCTTTAATATGTACTGAAAAAATCATACGTTAGTATGAGGCTGATATTTATTTAATGAAAAAATCCAGAAAGTCATGCAAGAAGATATTAAAAGAACTAAACCCCAACCCTGTTGCAATATTCGTATATCGGGCAGCGTTCACAATCCGGTTTTATTGGTTTACAGACATTTTGACCATGGGTGACAAGAATCGTGTTAATCACAAGCCAGTATTTTTCCGGCAGAATTTTCCTTAATGCAAACTCCGTCTCTTCGGGGTTTTTCGTTTTAATGTACCCCAGACGATTGCAAATCCTGTGGACATGCACATCCACACAAATTGCAGGTTTATTAAACCCGAGTGCAAGAACAAGGTTTGCTGTCTTTCGTCCTACACCGTTGAATTTTGTAAGTTCTTCAATCTCATCAGGTACTTTAGAATCCATTTGTTCATAAAGAATTTTTGATAATTCCTGAATCTGTTTTGCTTTATTTGTATAAAACCCGACAGGGTAAATCGCTTTTTCCAAAACTTTAATATCGCATTTTGCAAAAGCTTCCGGTGTTCTGCCGATTTCGAGCATCCTCAAAGTCGCAGGATAAGTGGTTTTGTCATTGGTTCTAAGGCTTAAAATACACGCAATAAGTACAAGATACGGGTCTTTAAAGCCCGCCATAAGTTTTACAAAATCACTTTTCGGCTGTTCTGCCGCTTCAAGTGTCTTTACCACTTTATCAATCGGAACTTTTTTCATAATCGGATTTTAGCACAAAAAATTGTACGGGGTAAATAAAAGCCCCCACACATTCCCGCAGGGCGGGGGAATAAAGTCCCCCCTTTTTCCCCGCAGTCTGCGGCATTGCTGTCCCGAATAATTTTACATTAATTATTCATATAACAATATATTATTGAAATAAAGTAACTTAAAAAAGTATCAAGACAATAATTTTATCGGGGGCTATGCACCCCCGAACCCCGCACCAAATTTCTTTCTTGTCTTGAATTGCTCGCGTTAAACGGCGTTACGGGCAAAAACTCACGTTTTGCCCTCCAGCCTGTCTTGACCGCTTTGCGATAAACGGGTACGCTCACGCTTTCACCCTCTGCAAAGCAGTCGTTCTGCTCGCAATCCGCTTTGTTTTGCGATGACAAAAGAAAGAAACTTGGATAAAGAAAGAAAAACTACGCTCCCAAAAACAGTTTCTAAACTCAACTAAAGACACATTAACTCACTTCGTTCAGACAGCGTGAGGCGGCAGAGGGCGGAACGGTCAAGGCGAAGAGCCTTGCCGTGCAGACCCGTTTACCGCCGCCGAGCAAGAGAAAATGTGTCTTGTTATTGTTTCGTTAAGAAACTGTAGAAAAAAAAGAAGAAAAATAAAACTTAAATTTATCATTTACAGCAGTGCAGTCTGCGAAATGCGATAAATCTCGTGTAGGTCGGATTTACTAATCTGACTCAAGTAATTACAGCGCAGAAGAATGCTGTAAATCTGTGATTTACCGCATCAAAAATATTTTAGATAACAACGTTATTGGACTGTAAGCCAGCCAACGAATCTAAGAGTTTGTCACAACATTCCTGTAATACTCGCCCCATTCAGCCATTGAGGAAAGAACCGGATTGAGTGTTTTTCCGGTATCGGTCAGAGAGTACTCAACCCGCGGCGGCACTTCCGCATATACAGTCCGGTTTACAAGCCCGTTATCCTCAAGTTCGCGCAGGTTTTCCGTCAAAACCTTCTGCGAACAGCCTACACTCCGCAGAAGTTCTTTAAACCGTTTCACCCCGCCAAGCAGGTCGCGTATTATAAGAATTTTCCACTTATTTCCGATTAATTTTAAAAGCAGTGCAACAGGACATGGCGGCAGGTCATCTTTGTTCAGCATAAAAACCTTTTCTTTCTTCAATAGTTACTTTTTGCATACTACATTACAAAAAAGTGCCTACTTTACTTATCTACAGTAACAGTTTAACATGACAATATAAAAAATAAAAGGAGGTAATATGAAAGAAATCATCGTAAAAAACTACAAAGAAACAGAAGGTGCGGTTCAAAGCGCAAACGGCAATTCGTTCACCGTTAAAAATATTATTCCGCAGGAACTCACCGACAGGTGCTGCGCAAACTTTGTCGAAGTCGCCCCCGGTAATTACGCTTACGGCTACCACTACCACGAAAACAACGAAGAAATTTTTTACATAATAAGCGGCGAAGCATCCGTCAAAACCCGGAACGGTGATGTAAAACTAAAAGCCGGTGATGCAATATGTTTCCCCGCAAATATCAACGGCTCACACGTTATATCCAACCCGTCAAAAACGGAAAAACTGGTTTATCTTGATTTTGGCACGGCAAATACTCCTGATATAGTCCACTTTACCGGAGCAGGCGCGGGTATGGCAATATCCAAATCGGGAATTTATAATTTTACCGAATAATCAATAACCGGCAGGCGTAACACCTGCCGGTTATAATACAGATATGCAGGTTGGACTTACAGCCCAACAAAAACTATTGTTATCCGGTGCAATTTATATTCTGGTATTCTCTGATTGTCTTGATGCGGTAAATCAAAGATTTACCGCATCAAACGGACTGCGCAGCGGGTGCAAAATATATTTACCCCCTCCCCTTAGTCCGCGTAGCAATTCAACAACCCGCTTACTCTCATTTTATTCAGCGCGCGCGCTTCTGTCTGTCTGATGCACTCTTTTGTAACCCCGAACATTTTTCCGATTTCTTCAAGGGTCTTTCTTGCAGAATTTTCGAGCCCGAAACGCATCCTCAAAACGTCTTGTTCACGTTCTTTCAGGGTGGAAATTACAACATGTAAATCGTGTTTCAAACGTTCATACTCAATATTTCCTTCAAGGTTGGAATTTTCATCGCTAAGCATTTCACTGAGCGTAATTTCGCTGCCGTCTTTGCCTTCAAAACTGCTGTCCAGTGAAAGACTTGCGTTGTAGGCAGAGAGGTAAGAAACGATTTTTTCAGGTTCAACATTCATTTTCTTTGCAACGTCTTCTGTTTTAACCTTACAGTCGTAGGCGCGTTCCATTTCAGCCTTGATTTTTGAGTATCTTGAAAGCGTTTCTTGAACATATACGGGAATTTTCATACAGTAAGCCTGTTCGGAAATCGCTTTAAACATAGCCTGCTTAATCCACCAGCCCGCATAGGTTGCAAATCTATAGCCCAAATCAGGGTTAAACTTTTCTACGGCAACCATAAGCCCGAGGTTGCCTTCCTGAATAAGGTCAACATAAGGGATTTTAGCAATATGAATACTCTTTTTAGCGATAGTGAAAACCAGTTTGAGGTTTGCATTTACAAGGATTTTCTTTGCTTCTTTGTCACCGGCTTTAATTCTTGCGGTGATTTCCGCCTCTTCCTTAGCAGAAAGTGATTTGTAAGAATAAACACGTTTGATGTAGCGTGCAAATTCGCTCTCCGGAAGTACTGCAGTAAAAGAGTTGTTTTTAAACGGAGAGGTTGAAAACTCGTTTTCGTTTTGTTCTGTTTTGAATGTTTGGAAAGTGTGTTGTGATTTTTCTGATTTGCGGGGGAAATGATTTGTCATAATATTAAACTCCTATTTTTTCATTGCGAACTAAGCCTCAAAGAGGGCTTCCGTATCTGGCTTACGGAGTCTCCGGGCGTTGTTATTGATACACATTGATATAACCTTTATATCTTCAATATATCATATCGTGTATATAAATTCAACCCTTTTGTTAAGAAAGATTAAGCAAAAGTCCATTTTTTCGAAATTATTGTTACAAAAGTTAACAAAACACACCCCTGTAAACAACCGGTAAAACGTCGCAAATAGCGGCTGCTGCCGTCAATACAGGGAAATCCATGCCTTGTATAATTGCCGCCTGAAAAGGTTATAACGGTACAAAATTTTAACCTTTACATATATTTATGTTTTATTGACACAGGTATTTGTTGAGACGAAAATATTTATTGAAAATAATTATCACAAAACATAAGGCAAAAAGTATGAAAGTTGAAAAGATAAACGGATTATCAGCAGAGTGCAGACCGAGAAAAATGGATTTTATCAAATACAGCAACAAATCCTACACATCTAATCCGGCGGTTAAGGCTGATGACTGCTTTACAAAGTCATTAAACAGAGAAAACAGCCTTATGTCACTCAATTTTCTTGCATAAGAAGGATTAAGGAGAAATATGGAACAATACACTACAACCCTCAAAATAGAGAGGCTTGCACATAACAAGTTTTTGCCCGAATACAAAACAGAAGGCGCTGCAGGTATGGATTTGTGCGCGGCAATTGATGAACCGATTACATTACAGCCGTTAGAGAGAAAACTCATCCCCACAGGGATTAAAATCGAACTCGAGCACGGGTTTGAAGCGCAGGTAAGACCGCGTTCCGGTATGAGTATTAAGCATGGAATTACGCTTATTAACTGTGTAGGAACGATTGACGAGGACTACCGCGGCGAAGTTTGCGTTCCTATAGTGAATATAAGCAACGAAGCATACACAATCCAGCCGCAGGAAAGGATTGCGCAAATGGTTATTGCAAAAACCGAACGCGCAAAGATTGAAGTTCTTGCGGAATTAACCGGAACGGCACGCGGTGCAGGCGGATTCGGCTCTACAGGAAAATAAAAAAGGAATAAATAAACAATAGAAACGCTCTTTATAAAAAGAGCGCTTTTTGTTTTGACATTATGCCAATCCGTGCTATTTGCCTGTTACATTTGGGATTTAAGGCTATTAAAATTAGCCTATGGCAAATAGCACGATAGAGTTAGTTATACATAATATAAAATATTATAGAAATTTAAGAAACCTTACTCAAGAAAAGTTGAGCGAAATTTCAGGAATATCAAAAGATTATTTGTCAGAAATTGAACGCGGTAAAAAACTGCCCAGTATAAAAAGATTAGTAATAATAGCAGATGCTCTCAATATTGCTGCATACAAACTCCTAATGAATATTTAATCCCAGACACTCTCCTGCGCTTGTTGCTTTATCTCCCGTCTAGCCTGTAGTCCTTTTTCCGGCGTAAAAAATACATTTACCCCCCCCGCTACACAAAACATAACAATTATTAATTTATGATTAAGTTTTATTTGATTTATTCAAAATCACATTAAAATAATAATGTAATAAATCGGAGTTTAAATTTATGATAGATTTTAATCGTTTCACCAACTACAGTCAGGAAATAATCTTTGGCGCATCTGCAAAGATGAATTATTACAAGAACCCCGAAATCCAGCCGGAGCATATTATGCTCACAATGATTGAGGATAACGGTATAAGTAAAGATTACTTGACTGAATTAAAACTGCTTAATCAAGACTTTATAAACGCAATCGTCTCAAAAATAAAAACTTACCCCGTACTATCCAACCCGCAGAACCCGCAGCAGTTGTTTGTATCAACACAGACAAACAGACTGCTTGAAATTGCGGATAATATCGCAAGGGAATCAGGCGACGAGTTTATCGGGATTGAAAGCATTTTGCTTGCAATGACCAAACTTGAAGGAAGCGGCATTCAGGAAATATTAACAAGGTTCAGAGTGAATGAAACTTCGGTAAAAAATGTTATTAAGAAAATAAAAGGGAACAAAAAAGTGGACAGCAAAAACGCAGAAGAAAATATGAAGGCGCTTGAAAAATATTCAACCGACCTTACGGAACTTGCCCGCAAAGGGAAATTGGACCCTGTCATCGGGCGTGATGAAGAAATAAGAAGAATTATACAGGTTCTTAACCGCAGAACAAAAAACAACCCTGTACTAATCGGTGAACCGGGTGTCGGTAAAACCGCTATAGTAGAAGGGCTTGCACAAAGGATAATCAGGGGCGATGTTCCTGAAAGCCTTAAAGATGTTAAACTTGTATCACTCGATATGGGCGCACTTGTTGCAGGTGCTAAGTTCCGCGGAGAGTTTGAAGAACGTTTAAAAGCGGTATTAAAAGATGTTGAAGAATCAAACGGCGACATCGTAATGTTTATCGATGAACTTCACACGGTTGTCGGCGCGGGTTCAACCGACGGAGCAATGGATGCAGGTAACCTCTTAAAACCGATGCTTGCAAGAGGTGTCCTCAGAACAATCGGCGCTACAACGATTAACGAATACCGTAAGTATATCGAAAAAGACCCCGCACTTGAGAGAAGATTTCAGCCGGTAATGGTTGATGAACCTTCTGTTGAAGATACAATAAGTATTTTAAGAGGGTTAAAAGAGAAATACGAAGTTCACCACGGGATTAGAATTCTTGATGAAGCGCTTATACAGGCAGCAAAACTTTCCGACAGATATATTACGGACAGGTTCCTGCCGGATAAAGCCATCGACCTTATCGATGAGGCTGCATCGTCGTTAAGAATAGAAATCGACTCCATGCCGGAAGAAATCGATTCAATGCTAAGACAAAAGATTCAACTTGAAATCGAACGTGAAGCGCTTAAAAAAGAAACAAGCGAAGAATGTATCGCAAAGGTTGAAAAAATCAGCAAAGAAATAACAGAACTCGAAGGCAAGATTGCGGAGATGAAAACGCAATGGGAGGCTGAAAAGAATTCTATTATCGGTGAAGCCGCAATAAAAGATGAAATTGACAAGGTTAAAAATAAGATTGCGGAAGCCGAAAGAAACACGGATTTGCAAACCGCGGCAGAACTTAAGTACGGCACGCTCCTTGAGTTGGAAAAGAAACTTAAATCAATCCAGAACAAAGAAAAAACCGAAAATAAACTGTTAAAAGAAGAAATTGACGGCGGCGATATTGCGGCAGTTGTAAGCAAATGGACAGGGATACCGGTTACAAAACTTGTTGAAAGCGAAATGCAAAAACTTCTCCACATGGAAGATGTGCTGCACAAACGTTTAATCGGGCAGGATGAGGCGGTGGACATTGTTTCCGACGCGATAAGACGTGCAAGAAGCGGCTTGAAAGACCCTAAACGCCCGATTGGTACATTTATTTTCTTAGGACCGACTGGTGTTGGTAAAACCGAGCTTGCCAAAGCGCTTGCAGAATTCCTGTTTAATGATGAGGATTCAATCATACGTATAGATATGAGCGAATACATGGAAAAACATAACGTTGCAAGACTTGTCGGCGCTCCTCCGGGATATGTCGGGTATGAAGAAGGCGGACAACTTACCGAGGCGGTAAGAAGAAAACCTTACTCCGTTGTTCTTTTCGATGAAATCGAAAAGGCGCATCCGGATGTATTCAACATAATGCTGCAAATCTTTGATGATGGGCGTTTGACTGATTCAAAAGGCAGAACGGTGGACTTCAAGAATACAGTTATCATTATGACAAGCAACATCGGCAGCGACATAATTCTTGAAAACTCGCTTAATTCAGCACTTAACGGCGGCAACTTTGAGGAAACAAAAGACAAAGTTATGGCCATTATGCGCGAAAGATTCAAACCTGAATTCTTGAACCGTGTTGATGAAACAATCTTCTTCAAGGCGCTTACATTACCGCAATTGAAAGAAATTGTTGATATACAGGCTGCAAGTCTGGAAAAACGTCTTGAAGAGCAAGGTTTGTCGATTGTTATCACAGAGGAGGCAAAGGAACTCCTTGCAACAAGAGGTTTCAACCCGATATACGGCGCAAGACCGCTCAAACGTACAATCAGACAGCTTGTTGAAAACCCGTTATCAAAACTCATACTTGCTCAAAAATTCGCGGACGGCGATACGGTTATTGTGGATGTTAAAGATGATGAAATCACATTTGCAAAATCTGATGCCGACGGCAAAACGAGTTGTGTATAATGTTGTTATGAACGCGGCAGACGGATAAACCGCCTGCCGTGTTTTTATATGTTTTAAAGTTTACACCGCCTATATTCTTCTTCTACTTCGCTGTACAGCCGCTTGCTCCGCTGATGAAGTTTGTATAACTGCAAACGGAAAATCATTACCGGCGCGATTATTATCATGGCAAATTTTACAACATTTGTCATCGGGGCGGGAGTATCGCTTGTTGAGGTGATTGAGAGTATAAAAGAATGATTAATATAATAAAGTCCAGCGCCAAAGGCTATTAGAACGTAAACTATATGGCGGTATAAATAGCGAATCAAATCGTTCAACTTTTGTGCGTTTGAAAGTGAGATATAGAATATTAAAAATATCAACAAGGGAGTTATACAATAGAATGTTATTTCTTCACTCAAACCAAAATATACATAACATAACCAATACCCCAAAACAGGTGCAAAAACTGGTAACAGCTGTGCAAATAAATTGTTGAAATACTGATTTATTACCCTCCTTAATTTGTTTAACAAACAAGTATTTCTTAAATTTAAAATTAATTTATCAAGTAAAAATGTAATTACGAAGGAAAAATAAAAAACATATCCTGCAAATAACAAAATTAACGTCAATAATTTTATGTTAAAAGAAAATATCTGAAAGCAAAACACCGATACAGCCGCTATATTTAAAAGCAATAATAATAAACTCATCGTTTTTAACAGTTTTTGCATTTTTGGGGTTTTTGATAATATTTCTACCAATAGTTTATTAACGGTTAAATTTTTAATTAAAATTGTAATAATAACTACACTAAAGGGTGAAATAGGACAAATAAATAAAAAGAACGGATGCAGCAAAATTTGCACGCCCACTAAAACAGCTTCCAAACTAACAGGTGCCATACATTCGTCTATAAATAGTGATGAAATACTTAATGAGGCGATTATCAAGCAGGCGCTCGATATACTTAACACAATCATTAATATTACTTCTACGACCGGATAGGTTTTTATATGATTTATTTTCAAATTATTAATAAAACAAGACATATGACATATTATAGTACACATCTTACTTTTTATCAACGTATTTAATATATTTACTTATTTATAGGCAACATCCTTTGTTCTTATTATACCAGTGCATCAATTAATCATTGTTTACATTTTCAAACTCTTTTCTATCACTCTGCGTAATTCCAAATTCTTTGCTTTTAGTTTTAATATTGGAGTTGAGAATAGCAGGACAAACAGTAATAGAACAGAAATATAAACAGAATAAAGTTTTATCAGGTAATTATTTTGTACATGTATTACAAAATACAAAAAGATACCCCAAAATGGCAATAAATACAAAACATATTTCTTTACCTTTTCTATTATTGCCCGCGTAAAGGAAGTAACTAAAAGAGGAACTGTTATCAACAACACAAAAGCCAATATTACTATTTCAACAGTCGAAAATTTAGTTTGGTCAAAATAAAGCAAGTAATAGTATAAGATACCAGGATAAATCAAGAGCAGCAGTAATAAAAGGGTTATCATTATAAAATATAACCAGTCGGAAATGATTACACTGTATTTCCTCACCCAATCTAAAAAAGCCTTGTTCATAAAAAGTACAATTAGCGGAAACCCGAAAGTCAAAACTATCCCACTTATAATCCCCAGATAATCCCCAGTACCAAAGCCAAGCCAAAATGCCGGCGACAAAACAAGCAATGCTGCACATACAACTTTTAAGATTATTCGACGATGCATAAAATAATAAATCAAATTTATAAAAAAACGATTTACTGATAGATGAAACAGATTTAAATATACACAAACATAGCAGCTAATCACAAAAATGTTACATCTTAATAAGAAAACTAACTCATTATACCTCTCCTGAGAAACATACCCGTCAAATTCAAGAAAGAGAAGGAATAATTGAAATGTACCAATAATAAATATTATAATATTTAACAGTAATATTGTAACGATTTCTACTATTGGTACTCTATTTATCCTGTTAAACATATAATTGCTCCTGTAGACAGTATATTAACATATACTATCTACATTTGCAATCGTTTTAATATATTTACCAATCATAGTTTAACATTATCCATTTCCACGGCTCATATTTCAATTCAAGTAACAATACATAATTAGTTAACTCTCCTTTTTCCTGCTGTTTATATGCATTTCTGATTACAGCTCCGTCTACTGTATGAGCATCAGAATCACTAAAATCATAATAATCTACGATATTTACAACTATATTTCCATCTCTATCTTTATATGGTCTATAGATATGGGTATGCCCTAATGTTCTATATAAATCACCTTCTCCGGTAAAATCAAGATCTATTATTTTCTTATTCAGATTATTTTTTAATGCATTTATTACTGTTGGGGAATACTTAACATCGTTCATCAAACGTGAGCCCTCCTTGGGTTGGACTACCATAGTTTTACGATTTACACCATGTTCGTGCATTATCTCTAATATATGATTTTTCAAGTCAGTGTCTTGAACTTTATCAACAGTAAATATCAAATTATCATCATCCGTTCCTTCAAGTACAGACCTACCATTTGTAGCTGCTATCCGATAATATTCCGTTGCATTTGGAGAATAAATTTTTTCAACGGCTTCTGAAACTACTTTGTTTTTACTTGCAAATTCCTGCAATTTATATCCTTTATCAGTAGACAGCAGAGGATAGCCCACCTTATTAATTACATACTTAAATGCTTTTAATATATTATCTGGGGTTTTTCTTACCACACGTTCCATTTTGTCTACTGGTGTTAGTTTTGAAGGATACCAAACTGGTTTTTCAATCTGTTTTTGCATTCTATCCCATTGTCCTAATCTTTCCTTTTCAGGCAGTTCAATATTACTTATATTCATCTCCCTGCCGGTATAGGGTTTTGCAAGCGGTTTTGGTTGGGTTGATGGTTTTATGTTTGGTTGTACATTCACTGCAGGTATTTCATTACTTATATTGTTTGACATTTCTATCTGACCCGTTAATGTTCCGTTTGACGGGTATAACGGTGTATATTCTGTTTCAGGAAGTATGTCTATAAGCTCCTGCAGGTAGTCCGTATTATTATCCATTTTATTTACCCCTGTCCCGTAACGTTTCTGGACATTTCTTTATATAGGATTATTTGTTATTTATACAAACACCATTATTTTGGTTGATACACATTTCTTCAACTTCTCTGCGCAGTTCTATATTCTTTGCCTTGAGTTTCATAATCGGGGATGAAAGCAGAAAAATCAACCCGAGCATTACCGATAAGTACAACGTAATAAACACAATCCAATCTTCCTGCACATTAAAGCATACCCAGTATACCCCCAAAAACCACGCAGGTATTATCCACAATATTTTTGACATGATACAATCTATTAATTTCGAAGTTTTTTCATCAATCAGTAGTGGTATACCGGACAACATGACCACAAGACAAATAAGAACTTCAAATATTATAGAGTAGTAATATAAGTCTTTTATTAACTCAAGTACAAAATAATGAACTAAACACGAATACAACGGCAGTAAAACAAATACAGTTAATTTAAAAATACCTTTTAATATTTTTTCACAGCGCTCTGAAAGATACGCCATAAACTTCCACACCGCAAATACCAAAATTAAAGGAAACGCCATTGAAAAATAAGCCCCGTTTAGAAGTGTTATTAAGTTATCCATTGGAGTTTTAAAAGTTCCGCTAAGAATTACCAGTATATTAAAAAGAAAGCAGGGGGATAAGAATAACGCCAAAGCATATAATTTCCGTCTTTTAGCACTATTACATCTTAAATCATAAATATACCGCAGCATTCCGGTTCTTTGGGTAATACTAAATATACTAAAATACACCAACGCAAGTATGATAGAAAAGTTCAATGCAGCAGTAAAAATATAGACCGGTAATAGCTTTATATCTAATACAGTTTCTGCTAAACTTTCCCAAAAATACAAAGAAAATATCAGTACAAATCCCGTAAAACAATTAAACAAGTTTAAACACAGAATAATTATATTTTCCCAGCCCCAAAACATGCATGTCCGCTTATGTGTCATTATTGCTCCTGTTGATAGTATATTAACATATACTATCAACATTTGCAACTGTTTAATATATTTTCTAATTATTTATTATTTTTTGCCATTCTTCTGGAGTATATTTAAGGTCTATCAATAAAACATAATTAGTTAAATCACCTCTTTCTTGTTGAACATAAGCATTATCAACCAATGCACCAGCGAAACCACCAGTAAAACTTTCATCAAAGTCATAGTAATCTACCAATGTAACAATTATATTACCATCACTATTCCTATGCGGATTAAATAAATGTGCATGTCCAATAGTTTTATATAAATCATTATTTTCATTTTGAAAATCAATTGGAAAAATTAATTTGCCAGAATAATTTTTTAAAGCATTTTTTACTGTTGATGTGTTTTTTACAACACGTGTTAACTCAGCATTAAGTTTTGGTTGAACAACCAATGTATGTATATTAACATTATTTCCTCGCATAGACATCAATATATGCTCCTTTAATTTTCTATCTTCTATTTGCTTTACAGTATACAGTATATTATCATCATCTATACCGCGAAGAACAGATTGACCATTTGTTGCCGCAATCCTATAATATTTTGTAGCATTTGGGAATAACCCTTCAGCAATCTTTGATGATATAGAATTAGGATTCTTTATTGCTTTTACTTGAGCATTGTATACTGGTCTTGAAGTTGCAAGAGAATACGATAAGCCCAACCCTTTTTCTAATTTACCAAATTCAGGTAGTTTTTGCAGCTTTTGAGCCTTTTCAACCATTTCTAAATACATATCTGATTGCTTCTGGTCAGAACCTTGTAATAATTGATTCAGAACAGCTTCAAATTCCTTATATTCTTTTGTTTGCATAATCTTATTAGCCACTTCATAATTATGGGATACAGGTACAGCAAACCCTGTCGGTTTACCGTAACGTTTCTGTACATCTCTGTCCATGTAGTCGTTTATTTCTTTTTCCAGTGTTGACTTGTATTCTTTGGGTGACTGCATTACAGGTTTATTCGGGTTCCCGTGTCCCGCTTTTGAACGGTAATGTGCTCTTACTAAAGTTCCGTCCTGTCTTGTATATTCGTTAACAAAGACGACGTCACTCGAGTTTGCTAGTTCCGCATTGCTTGGAAACCCGATTTTCCCATATTGATAATCCAGCGCCTTCTGATAATATTTGCCCTCTTCATTATCCATCGCAAGTACATCTTCATAGCTGAATATTCTGTTGTCATTCATTACGTCATTGACGTAATCTCTCAAGTTTTTTGGCATTTAAATCCTCCTAACCACAATAATTCCATCTTTTTGGGGGTAACAAACTGTTTACATGTATAAATTTGTTATACACATTGTAATGTATTATTTTACTTTTGTCAAGAGTGTAAACAAAAAAATTGTCCCTACAGCCCTCGCCTGCACAGCAACCGCAGTAAGAAAGAGCATTCAGGCGTTCAACGCGTCGTCACAACGGCGTTTTCCTGCCCGATTATTAATTTCTTGTTATAATTTGCCCTCGGCTGATTTACTGTTAATATATAGATATGGCACGGATACTTTTTATAACAGACTCGGATGAAAAAGAAAAGACCGTCAAATCGGCGCTTAAAGGCAAAGAGTTTCTTGTATCTTCTGACGAAATCAATATTGAAGATATTTTGAAAGTTGAAACTCCCGATGTTGTTATACTTGATTGTGATATTCAGAGGCTTGAAATAAAAGCTGTGATAAAAACAATTAAGCACTATCCGGTTATTTTGATTTTATACACGGGAGAAAATCCGGTCGGCAAAGATGTCACAAACCACGCCAACCTTATTATTTCAAAAGACGCCGACAAAAACATAATTTCTGCAATAGTCGATGCGGGGCTAAGAACCGGAACATCACTCCAGAAACTTGCCGACTCCAACCAGGAACTTGCACGCAGTCTGTACCAGTTAAACGTGCTGTATAACACAAGTTCACAGCTTGCAGGGTCATTGGACAAGGAAGAACTTATCAAAATAATGATTGAAGGGATTGATAAGTCATTAAATTTTGATTTGGCGTGTGTCCTGATTTTCCGCTCGCCGCGCGAGCCCGTGCTTGTAATTAATTCTATCTACAATGTATCAGACAGACTGCTTGAAGCCCTTAAACTCCGCGCTATATTGAGTTACAAATCAATCATAGAAGACCCGCCGGTTGATATTAAAATCGGGAACCTGAAAATCGAAAAAACCGTAAAACACACGATAAAAGAATACGATTTTTCGGTACTCAGATTTGACAGCATGTTTTCCCAAATCAGTTTTAACGATGATTTTTACGGGTTTGTGGAAATCTACCGTTCAACCCCGTTCAATACGGAGGATGCAACCTGTTTTCAAACACTTGTAAGACAGGTCAGTCTGCCGATTCGGAGTGCGTCACTTTATCAGGAAATCAAAGAAACCAACAGAAAGCTTGAAAAACTCGAACGCCTGAAATCAGATTTTATTTCGATAGTTTCCCACGAATTAAGAACGCCGCTTACTGCAATTAAAAACGCTATGGACATAATTTTGAGCGGCAAAGCAGGAGAATTGAGCGAGAATATCGAAAAATTTGTAATGATGGGGAAACGCAACACAGTAAGGCTTTCGGGAATTATCAATGATTTGCTTGATATTTCCAAAATCGAAGCGGGCAAAATGGATTTCAAATTTGCACTTATCAATATTAATCCGGTCATCGAGTATGTAAAATCCAACCTCACAGAAATGGCAAAAGAAAAAAATCTGGAAATTAAATACACGCCAATGACCGATGATGTGGAAATCTTTGCCGACTCTAACAGGCTTGAGCAGGTTTTGACAAACCTTGTTTCAAACGCAATCAAATTTACACCGGATTCCGGAGAAATAGAAATTTCCACAAAAGTAGTCAATGCGCGTGATATTCAGTACGACCACTGTTTTGAAGAAGAAATCAAGCGGCTGCGCGGCAACTATCTTCAAGTCTGCGTTGAGGATAAAGGTATCGGGATTGAGCGCAAAGACTTAAACCACGTATTTGACAAGTTTGCCCAGATAGAAAACCCGCTCTCGCGCAAAGTAGGCGGTTCGGGACTTGGACTTCCAATTGCCAAACAGCTTATGGAGGCACACAACGGCGCAATCTGGTGCGACAGTGAAATTTCCAAAGGTTCGCGGTTCTACTTTGTAATCCCCGTCGCCAACGACAAAAGCAACTTTGATATGATAAAAAAACAGATGATTGTAAAAGCAAAATCAAACGGTTCGACACTTGCAATCGTAAATATATCGGGCAAAAGCGGTTTTATAGAACACCTGCTTAATACCGAAAACATCATAAACAAAGTCTTTCTTCAGAACGCTTTGATTGAAAAGAGCGACAATGACAGAACGTCAATAACAATGCTCATGCCGGAAGGCGACAAGCCATCCGCAGAATTCTTAAAAACCAGAATTCTATCCGCAGCGGAAGAATACGAGCCCAGCGGGAATAAGTGTGATATAATGTATTCATACGAGATTGAAGGAGATTCTCATGAAAAAAATCCTCATAGTTGATGATGAGCAGGATATCGTCGAAAGTTTGAAATTTGTACTGGAAGTATCGGGCTACACCTGTTATTGCGCATATAACGGAGAAGACGGGCTTAAGCTTGCCAAAGAACTTATGCCGGATTTAATCATTCTGGACGTTATGATGCCAAAAATCAACGGATATAAGATAAGCAGGCTTTTAAAATACGATAACAAGTACAAAGATATTCCTATTATAATGCTTACGGCGCGTTCTCAAACTGAAGATAAACTGATAGGCGAAGAAACCGGCGTAAACGAATATATTACAAAACCGTTTGAATTAGACCAGATTGTAAAAAAGGTCGAAGAATATATCGGCACGGAAAAATAAGAATTATAAACACAACGGAAACGGGATATGGAAGCAGTCACAAACAAAACATTAGAAAAACTCAAATACGAACTTGTAAGGGACGGAATAGTCTCTTACGAACTTCTTGAGCAGGCAGACGAACTTGCAGCATCCCAGAACATAAATATCGGACAGGCATTGATTAATTCCGGCGTGATTGATGAAGCAAAACTCCTCAAGTTCTTAGAAACAAAACTCCATATTCCTTACGTAAATCTGGAGGATTACACCCCCGACGCAAAATGTTTTTCTCTGATTAATTACGCTGATGCAAGGCGGTACAAAATAATTCCGTTATTTAAAATTGAAGATGTCCTAACCGTTGCAATGGCAGACCCGTTAGACTTATTTGCCATTGATAAAATCATAGAATCCGCGGAGTGCTCCATTGAGCCGGTTATAGCGTCAGAAACCGCTATCCAGAAGAAGATAGACGAATACTACAACGCAGCGGAAACGGTCAAAGAAATTTTCCTTGAAGACGGCGAAGAAGGTTTTGACTGGAGAGAAGAACTGCACAAAGACAGTTCTGACGAAGACCATATTCAACGGATTATAAGAGCAATTCTTAAGCAGGCTATCATTGAAGGGATACATGAAATATACTTTGAACAGTCAGACGAAGGGCTTGGAGTTTTCTTTAAACGAAACGGAGAAACAATTGAACGCGGGCTTTTACCGTCATTCCTGTCAGCGTCGTTTGTTGTAAAACTGAAAACTCTTTCCAATCTCGACCCCACGGTGTGTGAAATCCCGCAGCTTGGCAAACTCTGTTTTAAAGTCGATGAAATTATGCTAACGGCAAGCATTTCCGCCTTCCCGACAATTATGGGCGAAAGAATACTTTTAAAGATTTATAAAAAACCGAAACCGCTGGAAGAGCTTATTCCTGATGAGAACCAGCGCCGCATTATACAAATGGCAATGGAAAAACCCGGAATTATTCTTGTGTGCGGCTCCCCGCTGAGCGGCAAAACACACGTTATTTATTCAATCCTTCTTGATACCGCAAAAGAAAACAGAAATATCATGAGTATTGAATCTATTGCAAAATACAATCTTCCGCATGTCCACCAGTGCGAATTAAATGAGAATGTCGGTTTTAATATGGATAAAGCTCTCAGATTTATAGAATTTCAACACCCCGATGTTTTATATCTGGAAGGAGTTAAAACAAAAGAGGGAATCGAGTTTTTATCCGAACTTTTCTACAATGATAAGACCGTTATAACAGAATTCTTAGCAAACAGTATGACCGATTTAAGGCAAAAAATGAATTATATAGATTTTGAATCCTTTAAATCATTGATAAGCTGTTTGATATTTATACACTCACAAAACAGTATCGAAGTTTTTGATAAATCCACAATAAAAAAATACTTGGTATAACCCGGGGCATAATCACAAACGGGAGATGAAGATAAACAGTTTGAGGCAACGCCTCAGAAACTGGAAAAAGCACGAAAAGAAGGACAGGTTGTCAAATCCAGAGAGGTTGGCATCGCACTTTCTCTGCTTATAATGTTTTCCATTATAAAAGGGCTTGCACCATTTTTGTGGAACCAGATAAGCGGAATGTTTACCAATCTGTATGAACAAATACCCAATGCTCATATCTCCGACATAGGTATCTCTTACATAATGACTGTTACAATAGTACCATTTGCGTTGATTATTTTTCCGCTGCTCTTTATTGCGGCGTTTGTTGCAATAATATCTGATTTTATGCAGGTAGGACCTCTGGTTACTGTTGCGCCGCTTGTACCTAAGCTTGATAAACTTAACCCCACCAAGTATTTTAAAAATCTAATAAACCCCAAAACCTTTTTTGAACTCTTTAAAAATATCCTGAAAGTTGTTGTTCTGGGGTATGTAGGCTGGTGTGTATACCGTGACCACCTTGAAAGCATTTTGATGCTTGCAGCAATTGACAACCAGTTTGCCATAATGATGGAATTCGGCTCACTGGTTGTAGAATTCGTGTTTAAAGCGGGTATCGCCTTCCTTGTAATTGCCGCGGCAGATTACGGGGTTACAAGATGGAAATTTTTAAAAGACCAGAAGATGTCATTTAAAGAAATCAAAGATGAGTACAAAAACTCCGAAGGCGATCCTAACGTCAAAGCGGCATTAAGGCAGCGCCGTATGGCAATGCTGCAGCGCGGCGCAATGGACAGTGTTCCTGATGCGGATTTTGTAGTTAGAAACCCTATTCACGTTGCCTGTGCACTTAAATACGATGCAGAGACCATGCAATCACCCACACTTATTGCCAAAGGTACAGAGCTTATTGCAAAACAGATTATAGAGATTGCAGAGAAACATCAGGTTCCGGTTATTGATAACCCGCCGGTTGCAAGAGCGCTTTTCAGGCTTGTTGAAATCAATCAGGAAATCCCGCCGGAACTGTACAAGGCGGTTGCGGAAATTTTACTTTTTGTGTACGGCTTGAAAAATAATAAAAAACAAGGTAATATAGAGAAAAGTTAACTTTTAATCGGTTATGGAAAATAATTCTATATTAAAACAATACATCGGTGTTGTTCAGAGAGTAGCGAGAATTGAACATAAGAGAATGCCAAAACACATGCTCGAGTACGAAGAGCTGGTCAGTATTGGTATTATTGCTGTTCAGGCTATGATAAAGAACAAAACACCGGAACAGCTTGCGCATTACAATGACGCCTACATGGGCACTGCTATTAAGTGGGCAATACGTAATGAGTTAAGACACCGGTTCAAATGGTATTCCGTTAAAACGAAAACCAAGAATACCGATGATGACGATTATATAGAAGAAAACTCCGAGGATGAATCAACAGAATTTAACATTTCCCCGGGCAAGGTTCGTGAAGCCGTTTATGAAACGATTTTATCAATAGACGGACTTGCGGCGGCAGCCTCTGATAACGCATCACCGTTTGACTTTATAAAAGACCCGTCTGCAATGCCTGATGAAAAAGCAGAGATTGTGGAAATGTCACGGCTTATAAAAGAAGCTATCGCAAAACTCCCGCCCAAAGAAAGAACGGTTGTTGAGTACCGCTTTTACAGAAATATGCAGGCAAAAGACATTGCAACCGCCGTAGGGCTTTCACCGTCAAGAATTACGCGTATCGTACAGGCATCGCTCAACAATATAAGAGAGTATTTAAAAGCCCACGGACGGGTTGATTATTAGTTTGTATTTAATAATAACAGTCGGCAGGTATTCCGGTTTCTCATTTTCCCCCTACACTGTATGTATGATATTTTGCCTTTTTAATTGAAATCCAAACTTTAAAAATGGTATTATGTAATGGGGAGAGGATATTTTGTACGCATACAGTTACCGCACAGCAGAGAGAATAGACTATACGCGTGTCAACAGGCGCCGCATTAACAGGCGTACGGTTGTAAAACATAAAGTTGTAAAAAAACGCAACCCGATTTTGAATTTTTTATCACGTTCACTGGCGCTTGCAGCTATTCTTGCCATTGCGTATTTTATCCTGCCTCACGTATTCAACAGGATTTATTATCAGACTTATATCAAACAAAATATACAAACCACGACCGATCAGGTCGGTTTTATAGGCAAAAACGGCAGTGTTATTGATTCAAAAGTCGATATAAGAGATTTGGCGTTCCCGCTTACATCAAAGGTTTATAACACCTACTTTATGGGCGAGTATTTTGTAACACCGATAAATACAGCAAACCGTGAAATTTCTTCGCTTTATTTAACAAATAAACTTACTCTGCTTGAATACAAATTAAGAAACCTCATGAAATCATATCCGATGATTAAACCGGGGATTTTTGTGTGGGAATACGATTCGGGGAATTACCTCGGAATAAACGAAAACGAAGTTTATCCGGCAGCAAGTATAATAAAAATTCCCGTGCTTGTCAGAATGTTTAAATCCATTGAAGCAAACCAGTTTACAATATACGATGAAATGTACTTAACCGACTACTATCGTTCATCAGGCTCAGGGGATTTGCAATACAAACAAAGCGGATTAAAACTGACTATAGACCAGCTTGCACATGATATGATAACTACATCTGACAATACAGCAACTAACATGCTGATGTCAAAAATGGGTTCAATGGAAGACGTTAATGCGGGACTGCGTGATTGGGGATTGAGCCGCACAAGAGTTAATAACTGGCTTCCGGATTTAGACGGAACTAACACAACAACCGCAATGGAAATGTCAAAACTCCTTTACAACCTAGATAATCCGGGATTTTTGAATGTTAATTCAAGAGAATCAATTATTGATTATATGAGCCACGTTAAAAATAACAGACTTATACAGGCAGGAATTGATCCTAAAGCTCTGTTTATTCACAAAACCGGCGATATAGGTACAATGCTCGGGGATGCGGGAATAGTTTATGCCCCGAACGGCAAAAGATATATTGTTGTAATCCTTGCAAACAGACCGTTCAACCACCCTGCAGGCAAAGAATTTATCCAGAAGGCAAGTAAAATCATTTATGACGATATTGTAAAATAAGTTTCCGATTATTAAGTTTTATTATAATTGTGCGGTATAAGACTTGTATAATATACCGTTTTGTCATATATATATGACAAAAACTGCATTCAAAAAATAAATTTTAAGGAGGCGCACAATGACTGCAATATCACCTGTAGGCTCTGCGGCATCCGATATTAGGATGCCGTACCCGGTAGAATTAGAAAAACAAAAAGAAATTTCACCTGAAGAAAAGGCAAAAAAAGAACAGGAGAAAAGACAAAACAGGTTCAAGTCCGCGCTTAAATGCGGAGGGACAGCAGCGGGTGCAGTCATTGCCGGTAATGTTATTTTCTTTAACAAAAGCTGGAAGGGAAAAGGAAATAAAATTCCTTCAACAGTAAAAGCCCTGTACAACGGACTTCTTGGCGGCGCACTTATAGGCACCGGATACCATGCCGGCATCTGGGATAAATTGCCACCAAAACAGACAATCGGATACACCCTCTCAATTGAACCGATAAAAGAACCCGAAAAAACATCGCTGCCGGACAGAATGAAAGCACTCGGAATATTAGGTGCGGCAAGCTACATACTTACTTCGGGGCTGGAACTTGTTTCAGGCAAATTCAAAAACACAGGCAAAATTCTCGGCAAAAACGCACTTGCGACCGCGGGAATTATGGCAGTAACAGGCGGCGCCGTTGAAGGAATAAGGTATTACAGGGATAAGAAATCAAAACCCGTTTTCATATCCTGTATTGTATAAAGAACAGAAACGCCCCGCGTAAATGCGGGGCGTTTCTTTAATAAAACCTTATTTCCCCGCAAACAGGAGAACCCACTTAAGCCCCTTAACACGTTTATCATCAGCCGACTCGGGGTTGGTTGCAATTAGGTGCTTGAGCGTTTTTGCCGCTCTTATAAACCGGCGCTGATTAATATAGAGTTTTGTAAGATTTACACCGTACATTATACTTTGCGGATACTCGCTTACAAGAATTTCATACTGTTCAATCGCTTTTTTGTATTCGCGTTTCTTGTAGTAAATATTTGCAAGCAGCGCAGTCACACTGTTTTTGCTCCTGAATTCCTGCGCTTTTTGAGTATAATAGAGCGATTTATTCATATCGCCCGTCTCGTAGCAAATAACCGCAAAGTCATAATAAATAATAAACTTTGTATTGTTATCGTTTGCATATTTTATTGCGCGTTTCAAACACTCGCGTGCTTTGTCATAATCCTTTGCAAAAATAGCCGTCTGCGCTAAATCAATATACCCGTTAGGCAATGCAGGCGCCTGTTTGATATAGTTTTCAGCTTCGGAAATCTTTGTTTTGTTAATTTCTTCCGGCTCACCGAAAATGATTTTCGGATGAATACTGTACTCCGGCTTGCCCGAGGTTATGTCCGGCTTAATTTCGTACAAAAGTTTCATCGTATTAATATCACTCCCGGAGAGTTTTTTGTATTCTTTTTTGCCAGCGATACTGGGAGAGGAGAGGTATAAAACATCCTCAGGATGTCTGCTGTGCCCGAAAATTCCGAGCGCATGTGCGGCTTCGTGCAGGGCTGTGTTATATACTTCTTCTTTAGTAAAATACTTGCCCTGATTGTTTTTAGTGTACATGGTAATCTTCATATTCTGCAAAATATTCCCGTCAAATACAGGCTCCGTATTTGCAACAATATACAGATTATTTTTGTTTTCTTTATCAACATTTAATTCTTCAAATTCAATTGTTATATCAGGATTTTTACAATCATCAAATACAAACACAAGTTTATTATCAGTTGCACGCTGCCATTCCATAAGTGCGCTTTCAACCTCGTTTATAAAATACACATCAAGATCATCCCGTTTTTTAATCCCGACTTTTATCGGACTTTTCCCCCAGCGGATAATTTTATCATTATAAGGGATAAGCTCTATATAGTTAGGCTGATACTTGTCCGCAAAACGCCTTTCAAGCGTGTGTAAATATTCAATTGCTTTTGTCTGATAAATATCATAAATTCCGTCATCAATAAACGCAAGCAGCGCCTCCTGCGCCTCGTACGTTCCATCCAACCTGATTATTGTATCAAGAAAGAGTTTTCTGTAATTGTTATTTGTAATATCGCTAAGGTATGCACTGCGTGCAAGTTTAAACGCTTTTTCATCCCCGCCGGAGCCAAAAGCCGACTGCGCCTGTCTGTAATCAAATTCCGCACGGTGCTCCAGATAAAAATACCCGCTCCACAATAAGATAAGTACACCGACGATAATACCTATACGCTTAATCACAAACCCTCTCCTTAAATTTATTTTCCTTTACAAGTATTATATTTTAAGAATATAAGAATAACAAGCGGATTATTACAAAAGAAAAAACCGGTTCAATAAAACCGGCAGGTGGTAAATGTATAAACATACATTAGGGGGTGAAAGATTAAGCTTATTAGACTAACAGAAATAGATATGACCATATTTTTGTGACGAATTCATTACTTCAAGTGCAAAAAGTATAATTTTGCTATCACTCCTAAAATATTGATAATGATTTTTTGCCTTACGGAGCTTTCCGTCAGACCTGTCAACTTTTATCTTATCGTTTAGCAATTTTACTGCAAACATCGTTAAATCCTCTCCAAAATTCTCAATCAGCCTGTCAAACTGCTCCTGCGTCAACAGAACCAGACCGTAGTTTTTTATGTCCTGCGGCTTTATTTTTTGTTTCCGAATATGCTTCTTTCTCATATTTAACTGGAATACCAACCTTTCTGATTAACCTTTTTACCGCCTGATACATTTTGCACTTATCGGGCGAATATTTGAAATAAACGTGATACAAAAAACATCTTTTGCAATTGCATTTAATTTCAAAACAGTCGATTGCCGAAGGCGTCCATTCTTCTTCAATACAATCACTGTTTGATACAATACTCTTTTTTATCATCTTAAACACTCTTTCAGAACTGCAGCAGCGTTGCGAAGCAGAATTCTTCCTGCCGGGGTATGAAAATATTTTTGAGCCATAACACGCGCTTGATGTGCTGTTATAAGATAATTATCCGAAAGCAGTACACATTCAGTAATGTAGTGCATAAGAAACATTTTTTTGAGCTTCCTTATCAGTTTTTGTTTTGAAGAATATTTTTTATTTACAAAAAAATATTTACAAAACGATACACAGTTGAAAAATGGTTTGTACAAAGCGTTTAGCATAAACGGCAAATCTCCTCCTTTAAATATTATTTGACAATTATATAAAAATGTATTGACCTTTTGACAAATATGTGTCATAATGGGTTAAGAAAAGGTATACATCTTTATACATATTGTAAAACAATATTTGACGATTGTCAAGTACTTGTCGTGAGGGGCCATGAAAATTAAAGAATTAACATCACTAGTCACCCAAAAAGCAGGGATGGCAGTCAACCAATCAATGATTGCAGAAATTCTGGGCGTTACCAGACAAACCATAAGCAACCGCATTAAGACAGACAGTGAACTCACCGTGTCTGAATTAATGAAAATTGAAGAACGCTTTCATATAAATCTAATAGGAACGTCTGATAATAATTCAGTTTTGATTGACTATTATCAGGATGTGTTTGCAAGCTGCGGAGACGGAAATATAGTTTTCTCGGATGATAAAACACAGGTAAGCGTATCAAAACTATTTATCAATAATTATTCATCCAAAAAGAAATATTCACTGATTAACGCCTCCGGCAACAGCATGTCACCTTTTATTAACAGCGGCGACAAATTACTGATAGAGCATAAAGCCGGCAATGAACAGGTTACGGATGATAAAATATACGTATTTTGCTACAAAAACGAATTCTTTGTAAAACGTTTATCCAAAAACATTGATGAACTTATTGTCAAATCTGATAACGAAGATTACAGACCCCGCGTTATAAAAGACGAGGATTTGAACTCTGTTAACATAATAGGTGAAGTTGTAGGCATAATAAGAACGGTTTAATTATTATTTGTTTTCCTTGTTCTGTAAACATTTATAAGACTGAGGCAAAACATAATAATTACCAGTGCAACTATATAACTGATATAGTGCTTTATTGAACCTGCAAAGTATGTCGCAACCGCACCGCCCGCAATTGCAACAGAAGTCATTATTGCAGTTGTTTTCTTCTGCGAAAATCCGGCTTTTAAAAGTTTGTGGTGGATATGTTCCGCATCCGCTACAAACGGAGATTTACCCTTCAAAATACGTCTCAAGGATGCAAAAGTAATATCAATAATCGGAACCGCAAGTACAATAAACGGAAGAAGAATTGCAAGTGCGGCACCTTTCATAACACCTGTAATCGAGAGTGCCGCAAGAAGAAATCCGGAAAATAACGAACCCGAATCTCCCATAAAAATACGCGCCGGATTAAAATTGTAAGTCAAAAAGGCAAGCATAGAACCTGCAAGGATAAACGCAATAAGCGCACTTATCGGATACCCCGGGGTTACGGCAAGCGCAATAAGCGCAAGTGTTATTGAATTAACCGTTATAACAGACCCCGCAAGCCCGTCTACACCGTCTATAAAGTTTATAGCATTACTTATACCGACTATCCACAAAACAGTAATCGGATAAGAAAGATACCCCAAAAAAATCGGGTTATCGGTCATATTAAAAACAACATCAATCTTTACCCCGAGAAGGTAGACCAGTGTTGCAATAAGGATTTGAATAACAAGTTTGAATTTTGCGGGCAGGTTGTAAATATCATCAACAAGCCCGAGCAGAAACATCAGAGAACCGCCGAGAAGAATACCCGAAAGCAGGCTGCCGTATGGATAATAACTTAAAATTACAAGAAATAAAAATGTCGCCATCGTACTCAGCCATATAGCAATCCCGCCAAGCCGTGATATTGGAATTTTATGAATTTTTCTTTCATTAGGTTCATCTACAAGTCCCTCTTTTTTAGAAAAATCTATTACAAACGGAAGTATTAATACACCTAAAATATAAGAAATAATTGCACCGATTATATGAGCCTGCGATAACTTGATAATAATTTTATTTTCCTCTTTCTGCTATACCGATTGATAAAGCGGGTGTTTTTCACACAGAGCAAGCGATTTTCCTCTCAACTCTTTTAACACAGCTTCGTTATCGGAATTTTTAATTGCGTCAGCGATAATGCCGGCAACTTCTTTCATATCTTCTTCTTTAAACCCTCTGGTCGTTGCGGCTGCCGCACCAAGTCTTATACCACTTGTGACAAAGGGGCTTTGCGGATCGTTAGGAACCGTATTTTTATTAGCCGTAATTCCTACAACCTCTAATACATTTGCCATGTCTTTGCCTGTTTTTCCGGTACCACGGAGGTCTAAAGTCATAAGATGGTTTTCTGTCATACCGCCGACAATATTCATACCGTTGTCCAAAAGTCCCTGTGCAAGAGCCTTTGCGTTCTTAACAATTTGTTTTGCATACTCTTTAAATTCCAGAGTTGACGCCTCAAGGAGAGCAACGGCTTTACCAGCAATAATATGTTCAAGCGGCCCGCCCTGCATGCCGGGGAATACAGCTTTATCAATTCCTGCAGCATGTTCTTCATCACACATAATAATACCGCCTCTTGGTCCTCTAAGGGTTTTGTGCGTTGTTGTTGTTACAAACTGTGCATAGCCTGCCGGACTCGGATGGACGCCGCCCGCAACAAGCCCTGCAATATGCGCAATATCAGCAAGAAGATATGCGCCGACTTCATCCGCTATTTCTCTAAAACGTTTAAAATCAATAATCTTTGAATAATTGCTTGCACCGCAGATTATGAGTTTTGGTTTATATTCTTTTGCTTTTTTAAGAACATCATCATAATCGATTTCGCCGTTATCGTTTACGCCGTAGCTTTTTACATTAAAATAGATACCTGAAAAATTAACCGGAGACCCGTGACTTAAGTGTCCTCCGTTTGACAAATCCATGCCGAGTACTGTATCACCGGGCTTTAGAAGATACATAAACACCGCCATATTTGCCTGTGCGCCGCTGTGCGGCTGAACATTAGCATGCGCCATATTGAATAATTTTTTAGCACGCTCCTGCGCAAGTTCTTCTATTTTGTCTACATTGTCGCATCCGTTATAAAAACGCTTATAAGGTTTACCCTCCGCGTACTTATTTGTCAGAACAGAACCGCAAGCTTCCATTACTGCAGGAGAAGTAAAATTTTCACTTGCAATCAATTCTATGGTTGTCTGCTGCCGTTTTAATTCCAAATCAATATATTTTGCGACCTCAGGGTCAGTTGCTCTCAAATTTTCCAAATCCATACACATCCTCCTGCATTCTTTTTTGATTATAGGACAAAAAACTACAGCTTGCAATTTGTTAAGCAGGAGCATAAACTTTGTTATATTTATTAGTGAATCATTGGAATAATAAGTTTTTGACCGATAGAAAGAGCATTTGGATTAGCCATATTGTTAGCCTCTTTAATAAGGTTAACTTTTTTCATATCGAAACTGCCGTAAAATCTGATAATAATACTTTCAAGCGTATCACCGGACTGAACGGTATAAGTTTGTGAAGACGGAGTCGAAACAGTCTCAACAACAGCAGCAGAATCTGCCGGAATAAACGCAAATTTTGCATCCTCAGTAGCTGCCTTAGGTGTTTGAATTTTAGCTTCACGCGGAGCCGTACAGTTGATAAGTATTGAAACCATTGTTGTCATAATAAGTGTGATAACCGCACCAACAACAAGCCCTAGAACAAAATACACCTGCGGAGATTTATCCATCGGCTTGTGAGAGACTCTAAAGTTTTGCCATAAAACATCTAATTCCCGTTCTTTGCTCTGGTCGCGATAAAAACTGCTATCCTGATGCCTTGCACTGTAGCTGTTGATGGAGCGCATCATATCCATCTTTTCTCTGGTCAAATTAGAACGTCTTAAAGTTGAACCTTTCATTGAACCTCGCTGCCCGATAATTACACACACTCAACGTAACATAAAATCCAATACTTGGCAAGTATTGTTACAAAAATCATACAGATGGGGGATATAAGACATTAAAAATATTTTTACCTATAGTTTACCCTCTTTTTTTAATGTCATAAATATTTCTTTTCGTAATTTATAATTGTTTTTCTCTTTATTATAAATTTGTTTTAATAAAACAACAGCATACTCATTATCCGAATCATTTTTCAGTATTCTTAAAAGTTTTATCACGGCGTCTGTTTTAGCTCCCTTTTCATACAAAACTCTGGGCAAAAGTACTGCTGTACGCTGCGTCGGATATTTTTTATAAGTATAATTAGCACAATTCTGTGCTGCAGTATAATTTTTTAGTTTTATATAACAATTTGTAATTTCAGAATATATTTCAACCTTCAGCTCTGACGAATCTATAAGCGGAATAATACTTTTATACTCTTTTATTGCTGCAGTATAATTTTTATTTTTCTGATAAGCCATTGCAAGCCGTAGCTTTGAACTTGGGTCATCCGGCGTAATTTTTGTATTTATTTTTGCGGCGGTCTCTGCATCTTTACGTAATTGTTCTGCTCCGCCGACGACCTGCTCTTTGGTAAGCAAATTTGACTTATCACTGCTCGTAAAGGGCTTGTTAGTCAAATCCGGCACCATTGAGTACAACAGTTTTAAAGTAGTCAAATCCCGCTTTGAAATATCATATTTTCTATTTAAAGAAATCGGATACATAAGATCCGAAGACTTTGAACTATGTCCTGCAAGTCCAAGAGAATGCCCAATCTCATGAAGGGCAACATTATAAATCATATCGGCAGGATACGCACGCCCGTTTTTATCAGTATAACGAAACCTTATCACTGAATCGGCAATAGTATCTCCGTAATATTTAAACTGGTGATAACCTGCAGTATCATCAGACAGGTTTGACAAGTCCTGCTCAAAATAACATTTCATATCCGCATTTTCCGGAGACGAAACTAATTTAAACGAAATTGTACCCCCCGTAACATTCTGCCATTTATTATACGCTTTTTTAATTTCATTTACATAATACGCCGGTACGCCGCTGTTTTGCTGAATATAAACCTTGAGCGGAAATGTTGTTGTATTCCATCTTGTAACATCACCCTGCGCAATAACACCTCTTATATAAGAATTTGCAACCGTTTCATTAAGATTATAAGGATTAATGTAAATAGTATCATAAGGCGAAGCAATTACACCTGCTTCCAAAAATACACATAATAAACCGGTTAATAAAAGTTTCTTCATACGTTAAATACTATCAGATTTCTATATATATAAAATCAACTGTTTATTGGAGTTTAAAAAACAAAATATTTTCAACCAGAAAATAAACAATTTACAAATCTGCGAATTTTGGATTATTTTTCAAGTCTAACCTAACTTGATGTCATTTCTTTCCCGGTTGAATTTTTCCGCAAACTCTAAATGTAAAAAACTGATATTTTCCGGCTGCTGCAAATTCCATTCTATCTAATGAAATTCCCCCTACTAAAGTATGATTTTTTGTAAAAAACACTATTATCAAAGTAGCATATACAATATAATAATGTTATACTGTTGACTTTGTAAAAAAAATTATTAAACTAAAGTCAGTAAAGAACCAATCAACAATCAAATATAGGAGAATGTACCATGGGAATGGCAGCATCACAAGCCAGATACCTTCAACTTTCCGCAAGAATGTCAAACTGTGAATATGAAGGTCAGCAAATAAACCAACAACGTACCATATTAGCAAACGAAAGTGCAAATCTGTTTAACCAGATGCTGGTTATGCAAGTTCCTACAGTTCCGTCATCAACTGATTATACAACTGTTCAATACACATTCTCAGACGGTTCATATGATCAAACCATTGATTCGTATTATCAGATAGGAACACCAAACAGCGAATATAACTATGTTGTAACACACTCTTACACTGTAGAACGCTATACCGGCTCAATGAAACACCTGTCTGATCCTCAGGTACAATTCTCAAGTAATGAAAACCTGCTTACACCTGAAGCATATAATACTGTTCAACAGGCTATATATAGAAGTTACGCAGATTATCAAAATGAACTTGCAACTTATAATACTATGCAGGATGATGCAGAAGCACTGTTAACAGATGTAGAATCAGCACAGGTTGCTTTATTAAACAGAATAGGCAAAACTACTGAGACGAATTTAACCTATGACGCACTTAGCGACACTTATACGGTAACAGACAATGCAGGCGGGCAGTATGACCTTACCCAGATTTCCTCAAATGCCGATATTGAAGCACTTATTAAAGCCGGAGTAATGAAAGAAGGGGATACATATTACAGCTATCAGGACGGAGATGGTACAACTCATTATTTATCCGGTTCTGATATGGAAAACTATACTACCGGTGCTACAACAGGTCTTACCGGCTATTCCATTAACATGTCAGATTCCGAGACACAACAGGCAATAAATGATTATGATACCGCTCTTCAAACATACAATGATGCAATGGATGCCGCTCAAAATTATTATGATAATGAAGTAACTAATGCTTACAATAATTATCAAACACTATTAAATACATACAATGACTCGACCCATCCTACGTACATCGGAAACTGCGCACTAACAGAAATTCCGGTAGGTCAAATGACCGATGCACAAAAAACAGAATTACAGCAAGTAATATACGACCTTGCTCAGGAAGGTATTGAATCAAATCTTGCCTCATGTTTTGACGCAAACGGCGATTACAAAGGCGGTGTATTTGCGTTCGAATTATATGGCACAACTTACTATACAACCTACGCGGATTTATACGAGTCTTATCAATCAGTAGATGAATCCGACTCTAATAACGGTATTGACAGACAGACATCATTGCCGTACTACAGTGCAACCTATGTTGACACAAAAGTGGAAACAACAGAAAATGCGTTACTCGAAACGGATTCAAGCGGCAGATTTACATCAATAAGACTTGAAAATGATTCTGTCACATACACACTGAACGCTGAAACTATTACTGACGAAAATGCGTATCAAGACGCAATGAACCAGTACTACTATGATACAGCACAGTATCAAAAAACCATTGCGGATATTAACGCAAAAACATCAATTATTCAGCAGGAAGACAGAACCCTCGAACTTCGTCTGGAACAGCTTGATACAGAACGAAATACCCTAAGTACAGAAATGGAAGCCGTACAAAAAGTTCTCAGCGACAACATCGAAAGAACTTACAAAACATTCGGCGATTAGTCTTGACTTCCTGATAAAAATCATTAAGAGGTTAATATGGCTTATAAAAATGATGGATACCTGGTAATAGCAAACAGATACGGCGCAGCCTCCGGCAACGCTAAAGCTCTGATGTATGAAACCTATGACCGTTTAAGAGACTTAACCGTATCGGGAAGTACGGCAACAGGCAGCGGATTTGGCGCTACCGGCGGCTTTCTGTACCAGCTGGCAAGTTTATTTTCTCCATCTGCGTTTATGACCACCCTTGGCGGTACCGATACAATGAATATCCCCGGTACCTCATACTGGTCGCCGTACGTTGGTGCAAACGGATCTGCAAGTGCTCAATACAGTTCTTTCGGATTAAATTCACTTTACAATTATTCCGGATTTCCCAATGGCGCCGCTTCAGTCTATTCCGGCTTGAGCGGAACAGCAACCGGCGGCGCCGCATCCATCGGATTGATTAACGGTGTAGGCTCCTATGACGGATATGCAACAGGTTATGCATCAAGTATCGGATCAATTGCAGACATTGCTTCTGCTGCAGGCTACGGTGCAGGTATGGCATCAGGATACGGTGTCGGACAGACTTTTGTAACACAATTAGGCGGTATCATTTCAGGATGGGGCGGTATATTGCAAAATATGGCTCCGTATATGGGTGAATGGGGCTTGCCCGCAATATTGTGCGGAAACCTCTTATCAGGTACAGGTTCTGCCGCAATATCCGCAGTGCAAAGTGTTGCACAAAACGTACTTACTAATGCAGATACAATCCTTTCCCAAAAAGTTACCAACATTGAAACTGTTGTTAAAATGCTTGATACACAATCGGATATTGTAAGAAAAATGCTTAAAGACGATATTGAAGGCAACAGTCAGGAAGTACAAAATATCTCTTAATAATATTGTTATGTTTATAAGAATGTTTCTGAGAGTCATGTTTAATAATATTTGCAACAACGCTGTTACTAGGTTTGTGTGTTTTTTTGTAAATTTTTGTAAAAATATCAGCGGAAATAACAAAAATTTCCTAAAGTTTTCACAAAATGTGCCGTTATACAAATTGGATACGAATAACCAGATTTCGTTCCGCAGTGTTACCGGCGATGAAATAGACTGTAAGAATGTTAAGACATGTTAAACTACACCCGCAATTATAGCAATTTTTGCAGATTACATGTTTTAAATATAATAGAAGGTCTATTAAAGTAGGAAAATTCTATAATGAACGATACTTTAAAGACAACAATCAGACGATTAATAAACTTTATGAACTTTACAAGGAATTTCTTTGCAAGAAATAACCCGTTTATGATGTTATTTAACAGTCTGTTTACTTCCTTCAAAGACATGCTTCAGGTCAGACAAAAACTGAAGATGGCAAAGTACAGAGTTAATTACAACAAGCACAAACTCAGTAAGATGGAAGCACTGATAGCAGAAAGTAATGAACACACGTTTTTGAAAGGAAGAAATCTGAACCAGCTAAGATAAGGAAGTGTGTGTTATGGGTGTAGTATCGACGATTTTCAGAACGCAAATGCTGTTA
>CALUTH010000001.1 GCA_944323635.1 Candidatus Gastranaerophilales bacterium | reverse complement strand
TTCTATTGAGTTGCACACAACAAAATTTAAAATTATAACCTTATTTACATATTCTTTTTGTACTTCCGAGTAAATTAGAATAAATTTCCACCTAAATTTAAAATTTTGAAAAAATTTTTAACACTGTCCTGTCCCAAAATTCCTGAACTGTCCCAAAATTCCTGAACTGTGTCTAAATTCCCGCCATTTAAGGTTTTGAGACACTGTCTTGTTTTAGACATTGACGGACAGTAATCGGACTTTTTTGCCAGTTCAGGAATTCTATTTTTAGCAAATTCCGACTAAAAAAATCAAGATATATTTGAAACACAGCCCTATTAGTTCCCCAAAATCAAATTCCTGCAATGTCTGTTCAACCATATCTGCTGCGTCGTCCGTCCGCAAATCCGCTGGACTCTCACCAAAACCCCTTTGGGTCGGCTGGTTCTCAAACAGTGATTTTCCTAACAAAACAAAAACCGGCATAAAGCCGGCTTTTGTTTTGCAATAAAAAACTCCCCAGGCTGGACTCGAACCAGCAACCCTTCGATTAACAGTCGAATGCTCCGCCATTGAGCTACTGAGGAATGTAGTTTGGTTTATTCTTTTGTCAACCCCTCAATGGCGGAGCATTGCTCCGGATTCTTTATCCTCCCGTTCCGCTGCGCGTCACTTAGGAGCTACTGAGGAATGTAGTTTATATTGCCCTCCCGATAATCCTTACAACCCAAGGTTCCAAGTCTTATCCATCGCCGCACTGTCCAACGCGGGTGGGAATACATTTATTATATTAACAAATAATTTTTTTTTGTAAACCCCTTTTTCTTGTTAAATAATTTAACTTTTTTGTACACTCGGCAATTATAAAGTATAATAGTGGTATGAAAAGATTTATTACACTATGTTTTATCCTGATATACTCAATCACATCCCTTTCGTGTGCCGCAGATACTCTGCGCGGCGGAGTTAACGAGGATGATGAGCTTCAAAATCAACAAAGCAAATTATTTACCGGCGAGGTTGATTACTTAGAAAAAAAAGATGTAATCAACATGACAGTATCGCAGGTGCTTGACGGGAATTACTCGTTTGAAGGGGATGAGTTTTTTGCAAAAGTCACCTCCGATGTCATGGGCGACAACGGAGTTATTATCCCCAAAGGTACAATCGCGCACGGCATGATTAGAGAGGCCAGCGAAGCAAAACGCCTCGGGCGGGACGGTTATATTGATTTATCCTTTGATTACCTGATTACGCCGGATGGCAGAGAAATTCCCATTGAAGGTAAAATGTCTACAAGACTGCACCCGCTGAAAGCCGCTACTAAAATTGTTGCAACAGATATAGGCTACACCGCTGCAGGCGGTGTTATCGGAGGTTTATACGCCGCACAAATGCTGGGGATTGAAGCTGCAATTGCTTCTCAAGGTTATACAGTAGCAGGCGGGGCAGCTCTAGGCGGTGCCGTTGGATTAGGTATGGCACTATATAGAAAAGGCAAGAATGTTCTTATAGCCCCCGGTGATGAAATCAAGGTCAGGATAACAACTGATGTTGCCCTACCGGTTTACAAGGAAGAGGCGCTTAAAAAGGACGAAATTGTTTGTGACGACATAAAAGTAAGAATAGCAAATATTCTTTATGAAAAAGATCCGTTCGGCGAAGTAAACACGCTTACCTTATCCCTGAGTATTGCTAACATGTCTGACTACACATTTTCCGGTATGGATATGACTCTTGTAAACGATTACAACGTAAGTTTTAACCCGTCCGTCTTTGGTGATACAAAACTCTTATTTTCACAAATCAAGCCCGGAGATAGATTTGCAGGAAAAATATCGTTTGCCGTAAACAATGTAAAAGACTCATTCTGGCTTTGTATTTACGACAAAAAAAGCAAAGAAACTATTGTAAGGCTGTCTCTTGATAATGCATACAAACATGTTTCTGACGAAACAAAGAAGAAAAACAGCAAGATGAAAAAACCTAAAAAGAATTTCTATAAAGAACACGATTTTAACGAAGAACTCTAATTATTCTTCACCGGCTGCATAGCCGCAGTATCCTGTTTTATCTCTTTGGGTTTCTCCGAAATAGTCTTTGGTTTGTTATCAACCTTATCACTGTCATTTTTAAAAGCTTTTACTATCGCAAAAGTTCCGGCAGCCAAAACACCGGCAGCAGCAACAAGCAAACCGCAGACTTTTGCATCCCGCATTCCTTTTTTCATTAATTTGGCACAATCTTTAAAATTGGAATTTTCTGCAGTGCCTTCTGCAAATTTACCGATTAAATCGCTGTACACTGAGTATTTACCCCTTCTTTCAAAATATGTCTTTGCAGCATACCCCGATCCCAGTACTGTTGGTATAGCCGCCATTAAAACCCCGTCTCTTATCGATAATTTTGACATAACAGGTTGTTTTTCCTTGTTTTGTTTCGCATTTTTTTCAACACTATTTGGCACAGCCGGTGATGTAACACTTGTTACAGATACAGGATTTACAGACATATATGACCTCCTTCACGATTATATTAAAACATCTAAACAAAATTTTTTGTTAGGTTTAAACCTGTTGTTTACAAAAATTTACAGAGCGGTCAAATACTTTTAGTCTATAATGGACATAAATATTCAATCACGGGGTTCAAAAATATGAAAATTGGTCTTGGTGCATTTTTATCTGCAAAAAATAATACACAACAATTTCAAAACAAGTATTTAAAAAGATATACACAATATCCGCTAAAAAACAGAATATTAAACACGGCTGGCGCAGCCTTAACAGCCTTAGGTGTTTATATCGGAGGTGTTTTTTATGAAAATTCCTATTATAAACTCGACAAAGACGGTTATATTACGTATATTGAACCGGCACAAAAGAAGTTTGAAACAAGAGAAGACGCAATAAATTACGCTAAAGAAAGAATTATTGCTGCACTGAATAACGACCCGCCTTACGAACACATGGTTTACATAGATAACGCAAACAATGATATACTTGCCGAATTTAAGGGGAATGAAAAACAGGTAACAGGATGTCTAAGTCTGGCAGACAAGATTAAACTTGCATACAAGGGTGAAGGGTACACCGTTCTACACGGTCATCCGGAGAATATAAACGGCGAAACAAACCCGCTGGGCTTTAACGATTTTTCTTCGCTGACAGCAGATAATCAAAATACAACAGTTGCTGCAATTAACCGCCGCGGAGAAGTTTCACTTCTGAGGAAAAACAATACTTTTAACCCCTTATCTTATGAAAAAGTAGAAAATGTAAACAGCGACATCATTGGTTTGCTTGACTCTTCGCTCAGGAAAAATAATCCCGTGCTGTATCATTCAGTAATAAATGCCTACACACATGCAGCAGATTCAGCGGAAAAAGCAAATTTTTCGCATAAATTTGACAGTCTGCTGATACTTCAGGATACAACCGTATACCTGCATAAACTCTTAAATAAATACTGGAAGGAGCATGCTCCGAAACTCGGATTAGATTATTTTACGAATTTTAATAAAAATAAAACTCAAAAATAGTATTAAATTCAGTATTCTTATTAACCCCGAAATGTGGTATTATATGCTCAAAGGAATTATACATATCACGGTTGGAGAAAGAGACAATGAAAGCATTAGTTTATAACAAAGACAGACTGCCTGTCATACGTCTTACGGAGCGCCCGATGCCGCAAATTCAGGGTACAAGAGACGCCATTGTAAAAGTTACTTTATCTTCTATCTGTACAAGTGATATACATATAATAAAAGGCTTCGTACCGAGAGCGGCAAACAACATCATTTTAGGGCATGAATTTGTCGGTGAAATAGTCGAAACCGGCGCAGGAATAAGAGATTTAAAAGCAGGAGACAGAGTTGCCGCAAATTGTATTACATTCTGCGGGGAATGTTTCTTTTGCCGGAAAGGGTTTATAAACAACTGTGAAAACGGAGGATGGGAACTCGGCTGCCGCATAGACGGATGCCAGAGCGAATATGTCAGGGTTCCGTACGCTGATACGGGATTAACAAAAATTCCTGACAATGTAACCGATGAAGAAGCACTCTTTACCGGTGACATTCTCTCAACAGGATATTTTGGCGCTGAATTATGCGAAATAGAAAAAGGCGAAACTGTTGCGGTAATCGGCGCAGGTCCAGTAGGTTTAAGCGCGATGAGCTGCGCTAAACTGTTTACGGACGAAAAAATTATTGCTATAGATATTGACCAGTACAGACTTGATTATGCAAAACGCATAGGACTTGCGGATTACACAATTAATCCTCTGCGGGAGGCTGTTAAACTGAGAATAAACAACATAACGGATAAACGCGGCGTTGACAAAGTTATTGAAGCTGCCGGCACAAAAGAGTCATTTCAAATTTCCTACGAGATTGCAAGAAATCACTCAATTATTGCAATAGTTGCGATGTATGAAGAAAATCTCACACTGCCGCTGCCGGCCATATACGGGAAAAACTTGATATTCAAAACCGGCGGCGTGGATGCTACACACTGTAAAAAACTTCTTGAATTGATTTCAAAGGGTAAAATTACAACCGAATTTTTAATCTCCAAAACTTTTACTCTCGATAATATAATAGAAGCTTATCAGTATTTTGATAACAGGAGCGGCAACTGTTTTAAAGTTGCAATAAAAAATGGATAAAATTTTTAATAACAAAATCAATATTTTAAAAGCGCTTGCAATAATGATTGTTGTAGCGGGGCATCTGGAATTTTCTGTTATACCGATGTTTCCGCCGTACTCTTTTCAAGTAATTTTATTCTTTTTTATTGCGGGAATGCTGTTTAACAGCAAATATTCATTTGTCGAATTTTTCAAACGCCGTGTAAAATCACTGATGCTGCCATATATTTTGTATACAATAGTGTATTTAGGGATAACATTTGCTATCACCCCGATTGTCGGGAAATTCTGGGGCATGCCGGTAAACTGGTACAACGAATTAATTATCCCGTTCTTAACCGGACACCAGCTGGATTTAACATCACCTTTATGGTTTGTGCCGCAATTATTTACAACTCTTATTGTCTATCGGGTTTTGTATAAAATCCCCTGCAATAATCATATAAAAACCGCTGCCTATACACTGCTTGCCCTGATTGCAATACAAATGGAGCCGCTTGCAGGAAATTTTTATATCCTGTACCTTCTAAGAACAATGTTTTCTCTTCTATTTGTCCACTTGGGACATATTTACACGACCAAAATAGAAGGGAAGTACAATATATTTACCGGAAAAATCTTTTTCCTTGTCATCCTTGTACAAGCATTCTTATGGCTAACAAACGCAGATTATACCCCGCTAGACGGTATTGGCTTAAGCTACATTCTTGTATGGGGCGATTTTGACAACCGGGTTGTTCCCATAATTACCAGCCTTACAGGTATCTGGATGAGTTTATTTGTTGTTGAAGTATTTTTTGATAAAGTCAAAAATTGGAGATTTATACATCAAATCGGACAAAATACTTATCACATAATGGCTAACCATCTGCTTGTATTTAACTTTATTACATACACAATTTTAGCGTTGAAGGGTATTCCTTTTGATATAAAAAACAACGCCGACATATACTGGTTCTATTGCCCATTAAAAACAACATATTTCTACTTTATAACGGGAATCGTTGTAACAACATATTTAGGAGTAGGTCTAAAGTATTTACGTGCTAAAACCACAAAAAAAATTAATTGCCTACAGCGGGAAAAGTAGACACTTTCCGGTACATTTCAAGAATATCACCCATATCAAATTTTTCAAAAGGATCATTAGGATAGTTTTCCGTTTTTAGCCCGAGAGAATGTTTCAACAAATTGCGGCAAATATTAAACTTTTCCTCATCATCTGCTTGAGAAAACCTTTCACAAAACGCTGCACGATTTTTAATTTTAGGCTTAACCTTGCCTGCAAGCCCCTCTTGTCTCATCATATTACTATATATATACAAGGCTGAACCCTTTATAGATGTCAAAATATGGTGAGGAATATGATTGACAAGCACTTTCCCCGCCCTCAGATTTTCTACAAAAAATCCTGCCCGGCATACAAAATTTTTTTCCGTATCGTTTAATAACGGTGCCAAATCAATATTAAACTGCGCCGCCTTAAGGTAACTTTTGCCGTCATATTGAAGATTGTTTTTGTACTCAATAATTTTTTCAGGTGTTGCAATTTTTTCAAATAAATTATCAACTTTTGCTATCCAGAACATTAAATCATCCAGTTTAAGAGCATCCGGATAATGCATCCCTGAAGAATTGATAATTCTCTGATTCATTAAGTCCCCTGCCATCACTTCAACAGAAGAATACTCCGGTGCCTCACTGATTTTTTCATAAGCAATAAATAAGCCGTCGCAGTCGCTGCCCGGCAGTGCCGCATTTCTGCCGACAGAACAGTTTGAATCATAAGCAGCAAAAACTATTTTGTTTTTCCCATCTCCTGAAATTTTATTCAGTGCGCCAATAATTTCATTATTAATATTTTTACTGACCGCTGTAATATCAGGGAAACCGGTCATATTACAATATTCATTAACAAACGCTTTTTTCTCAACCGGCGTTAAATTATCAAGCTTTTTCAGACACTCTGCTGCATCAGGATTCGGGATACATTTGTTTGTACCACCATCCCAAATGTAAGATTGTAAACTCTTTATCTCCTCAAACCAATTTCTGAATTTTAAAACCGCATCTTCATAAGCCCTTTTTCGGGCTTTTATTTTTACATTCTTTACAATCAGCACCCCGCCGCCCAGAATTGCTAATCCTGCAAGAGTCCCCATGAGTAAGAGCTGTTTAGAAATTTCTTTTCGCTTTTTTTCTACAGGAGTGCTCTTCTCCTTATTCTGCAATTCACGCGCCGTATATGTTCTTTGTTTAACATTTTCTATTTTCAAACCCATACTACTATTAAAATCCGAACATGAAAAATTTTGCTTGAAACTATTTATAAAACTTAACTTTCTTAACAATCCATAATTGCAAAATTTTTTTTTTATGATTTACTAGTCTATACAGGGAATAAAAAAGGAGTATCTTATATGGTCACAATATCACCAATTGCCAGTTTTTTAAGGCAAAAGGGCGCTAAAGCCGTAAATCACAACAAGTATTTCAGCAGAACACTTCAGCGCCCGATGCAGGAATGTGCCTTTATTGGCAAAGACGGAAATTATATTGGCACGCTCAGAAGAAGTGCAACCCAATGGATTAAAGGACATGCATACCACCAAAATTATATCGAAACAGGAAATATGGGACAGCAACGTGATTTTTACATTCAGTATGCAAAAATCATCGGCAAAAATGGAGAAAAGGACAAATTTATTCCGGAAGCAATACACAAAGAATTCACTATACGGGATCAGAACGGTAATTTTACACGCGAAATTCGTGAACGAACTGTATCAAGTAAGTTAAAACCAATCGGTGAAAATACCAATGATAAATATAAAATTTATGAAGCCCTGGAACCAATTAAATATGAAGAAAAAATTATAAGCAGCGGTCCGATTCAAAATATATAACTACATTACTACAGCAAGGAGATACATAACCCAAATGGATATAAGTACAATAACAATAAATCCCAATCAATCTTTTGGTGCAAAAATTAATAAACACACAAAAGCAATGAAGTATGTTTATTCATATTTAGAAAAATATAAATATGCAACGGAGCCATACGGCGGAACAAGAAAAGAATTAGCATTGCTAAACAAAGTAAACAAAGCACTAAAACAGCATCCTTCTGAAGAAATAATTAATATTTCAACAATTCACAAAACCGGATACACATTAGATGAAAGGGGTTATATATCTACAAGTCTTGCAGCATTTAAAGATATTGAACCATGTAAGAAAGATTCAGTAAGCGCAGAACTTGGTATTATAAGAAAAATTCTTGCCCCTGAAAATAAAAATATGTTCAATGCATTGATGGGAAAAGAATATGCCCAAATCTATCCGCGATGGTGGAAACAGCATATTTCCCCCATCTGGGATAGTATAAATATGTTCTTTAGAGACAGAAGTCAACCTTTTCCGCATATGAAAGACGCTGAACTCAATGTGTACTTCAGGCGCCAAATCGATTTATATGATGTAGTTTAAGTAGACAAGACGCAAACATAACAAGTTAAAATACCGCGAGAAATCTACTTTCTCGCGGCTAATTATTTTACTTACATCTTAACCTTAATAAATACAACCTAAAGAAGTTTTAGAAACGTCTTTTAAAAATGGGGCGGATAGTGGGACTATTTCCGAACCCGAAATAAATATATTGCAAAGACTTGAGACAGAAGAAACAATACAATTAACAGAAAAAATTGTAAAAATTATAACGTTATAATTTACCACTTGACCCGCTGTATCTTTTTCGATACAATATTAATATGAAGGAAATAATCTATTACAAAACAATCAATGGAAAGTGTCCTTATCTTGAGTGGTATAACTCCTTAGACAAAAGTGTTAGATTGATTGTTGATAGAAGGCTTGACCGTATAAAACTTGGAAATTTAGGTAAATATCGTAAATTTGATAATTTAACAGAGATAAAATTCACAGAAGGTGCAGGTTATAGAATATATGCTTATGAATTTGATGATGTAATAATAGTTTTATTATCTGCAGGTGATAAATCAAAGCAATCGAAAGATATCAATCTGGCAAAGACATATTTACAAGAATTTAAAGAAAGGTATAAATAAAATGGATATTGATAAAATAAAATCTGAAAATATTACACATGAAGAACATCTGAATAATGTTCTTATGGATGAAGAGTATCAAAAAATGTATTTAAATGCTGCAATACAAGAATTTATTACAGATGGTGATTATGATTTGTTCTTTCAATCTTTGGAACAAGTAATAAAAGCACGTATGAGCATAAGTGAATTTTCACAAAAAACAGGTATAACAAGAGCGGCATTATACGAAATGTTTAAAGGTGAACGTGTGCCAAGATTAGATACAATCGGTAAGTTATTAAAAGAACTTGGTTATACATTACAGGTTGCATAATTAATTCAAATAAATAGACCAAAACCCTCTAATAAAGAGGGTTTTGAATTTAATGGGGCGGGATATGGGATTCGAACCCATGTATACCGGAACCACAATCCGGGGCCTTAACCACTTGGCGAATCCCGCCATATCAAGCTAATTCTAGTATATCAAATAAATTTTATCTTACAAGTAGTTTTTTAATATGAATAAATTAAAAAAAACGCCACCCTGATTATAGAATGACGCTCTGTTTTTCTCTATTTATTTCGTTACTAATTTATTCTCTGGAACATATACCCGATACCACGAGCCGTTAATATCAACTCCGGATTTGCAGGGTCTGCTTCCAGTTTAGAACGCAGCCTTGATATGTGAACGTCAACAACCCTTGTATCAATTCTATGATCAGCAGGATATGACCATACATGCTGCAATATTTCATTTCTTGAAAACGCTTGACCGGAATTGTTTACAAGAAGCTCCAATAAACTAAATTCCATACCGGTTAAACGAATTCTCTCATTTTTACGGTAAACCTGACGTCTTGCAGTATCTATCTTAATGCAGCCGGTTGTAATTACATTCTTCGCAACCTTGCCGCCTGCCGCAGGAATAACAACATCCTTAACACCGCTTCTTCTTAAAACTGCTTTTACACGAGCTTCCAATTCTTTTGGTGAAAACGGTTTAATTACGTAATCATCCGCACCTAGCTCTAATCCTGTTATTCTTTCTGATACGTCGCCGAGTGCTGTTAAAATTATAATCGGGATATCCGATGTTCTTCTAATCTCTCTTGTAACACCATAACCATCCATTTTAGGCATCATAACATCAAGCACTACTAAATCGGGATTTGTCTTGTTAAATAATTCTAATGCTTCTTCTCCATCTTCAGCTACTACAACGTCATAACCAACCATTTTTAGACGCGTTTCCAAAATTCTTCTGATACTCGCTTCATCATCTGCTACTAATATTTTTTGACGAACCGCTTCTCCTGAATTTAAATCCTGTACTTCTTCGTTTGTAGTCATCCTCATCTTTCCTTATAGCCAACAATGTGCCAACTTTTTGTTCTTAATATTTATATAAATATCTTAATAGAACTTAAAGAAAATTGCAAGTACTTTTTCCTCTTACAGCTGGAAAATAAAGGCGATTACTGAATTATACTACCATTTGTGCGAGTATCTATTTCCTGAAGCCAAAAATTATTTATCAATACTGGATTGTCAATATTTTAAAAATATCCGTTTTAACAAAACTTAATATATATATTGAAATAATTACACTTTTAATACAATCATAGTTTATATGAAACTATCACCCATAACATTTAAAGGTATGCCCGCAAACTATGCTACAATAGACAAGTTTGTTTCTCGCTCCGCGCAACCGCAAATAGCCGATTTTAAATGGCTTAAAGAACAAGGTGTAACTGATATTATTAATTTCAGAACCATGTATGCCAAAAGAATAACATTTAATGAAAAAGATGTCGTTGAAAAGTTGGGGATGAAATACCACAACATTCCAACTGTATCAGAACACCCAACCACCGCAAAAGTACAGGAATTTCTAAATTTAATAGATCAAATATCTAAAAATAACGGAAAAGCGCATATTCATTGTTTAGCTGGTGCCGACAGAACAGGATTATACGCATTTATTTATAAAATGAAAATGGGAATCGGCAATTTTATTGAGAATAAACAGGAATGGATAAAGCGAGGTCACAATACCAGCTTATACCCCAAACTTATCCCATGGGCGGAAAACTTTGTAAGAAAATATTTTACTTCTCCAATCCCTCCTGCATTCTAAGCGGTTAAAAATACCTTTCACTGTTTAGAAGTCAATTGTAAAAATCATATCTAATTCACAACTTATAAACTAACAATTCTATGCTGTTTTATTTTTAGTTTTTTGTGATAGAATTAGAGTATACACTGCGGGAGTAATTCAGTGGTAGAATGTTTGCTTCCCAAGCAAAATGCCGCGGGTTCGAGTCCCGTCTCCCGCTAATTAATTGAGACGCAAACGCGTCTTTTTTTATGGGACGAGAACCCCGCAATGCGCAGCATTGCCCCGGGTTCGAGCGCGAGGAGGCAGAGAGCGGAGGGCAAAGCGAGAGCCTTTGCCCGTAGACTCGTTTAACGCCGCCGAGCAAGACAGCGCGAGGAGGCAGAGAGCGGAGGGCAAAGCGAGAGCCTTTGCCCGTAGACTCGTTTAACGCCGCCGAGCAAGACAGCGCGAGGAGGCAGAGAGCGGAGGGCAAAACGAGAGCCTTTGCCCGTAGACTCGTTTAACGCCGCCGAGCAAGACAGCGCGAGGCGGCAGCATCACCACCAGAGGAACATGCCGGCAAATGCCGCCAGTATCATCGCGGGAACATACGGCAAATACGTACATCCTGACGGGGTTTTAATATCGCGGACAATATTTCTTATTAAATGCAGCGCAATAAGCGCAAGCAAAACAAGCCCGCTTATATAAATAACCTGTTCAACCCTGTTACCTAAAAACCACATAACCGCAGCAAGTATCATAAACAATAAAAATTCAATTACAGTAAGTTTTTCGCCGGACTTAAACGTATTTATCAAAAACAACGGCAGAGAAAAAACAAACTGTACAACAAACCCTGCAGCGAGAACAATTAAAATATATTTCCATCCGAATATCGCCCCCAGAGCACCTGCAATATAAGAATCACCTTCTCCAAAAGCGCGTGTTCCGGCAATCAAATACCCGCTTCGTGCAAGAAGTTCCATAACACACACGCCCGCGGCAATCCCCAGTATAGAAACAAGGAGAGGATTTTGCCCGAGATAAACTTCACCGTTTAATTGCGGATAAAACATCGCAAGAATTGCGTATACACCCCCCGCTCCGCCAAGAATATATGCGTGACGGGTTAAAATTACTCTTTCTAAAATATCCGTAACGGTAGTTATCAAAAATAGTGAAAAAAACAGGAGTGCAAATAATGTTTTAACAGTTAATCCCCACTTGAGATAAGCGGCAATAAACAAAAGCATTGTAATCAACTCCACAAGCGGATATTGAACACTGATTTTACACTTACAGAAAGCGCACTTGCCGCCGAGCATCAAATAAGATAAAACAGGAATATTATGCCACCATTTTAGCGGAGTGTTGCACTTGGGGCACTTAGAACCGGGGAAAGCAATACTTTCGCCGCTTAAACCTCTTAAGATTACAACATTATAAAAACTGCCGAAACATAACCCGACAACGGCTACAAATAATACAACCGGTATATCGGAATTAATCATTACACTTTCCTTTTTTCTGTAGTAATTAATGAATAAAGTATATCAAAAGCTTTTTTGAGTTTTCTGGAAACCATCATCGGAGAAAGATTTAGCCGCTCAGCTATTTGTTTTTGCGACAAATCTTCGTGATAATATAGATAAATAAGTTCTTTCAAATCCTCCGGCAGTTTTTCGATTACTTCGTTCAAAATTATTTTCTGGTCGTACGTTTCTGCCGTAAACTTGTAGTCATCAGTCCCGATAATTTCCTCGAACGGAATATTTTGATTATGTTTATCATAAATATGGTCGAGAGAAACTGTTTTCTTTCTTCTGTCCATTTCCATGGCATAACCGACTTTTTTTACGGGAACATTGAGCGCCTCCGCAATATCCTGCTGGGTCAAATTGTCAATATAATCATCGGAAACATCCGTTACAAAACTGTTAATACGATATGCCAATTCCTGAATTTCACGCGGGACACGAATTAAAGACATCTTATCTCTGATATAGTGGCGCATTTCACCGATAATTAAATAACCTGCATAGATTCTGAAACTCTTGCTCAGTTCGGGTTTAAAATTATCAATCGCCTTAATAAGCCCTATTGCGCCCGCCTGTACCAAATCATCGACAGGGTCGTAATCCCGTCGGGCGATTGTCTTCGCAATTTTTCTAACTTTTGACATCATTGCAGTAACAATCAGCGTTTTTAATTTAGCACGTTCATTATCATTACTGCTTTGCTGATAACTCACAAGCCACTGTTCTAAAGTCTCATCTATATTTTTTTCCTGAACTTTTTTAGTACTCAAAATCATTCCTTTTAAACTTCTTTTTTATCTTTATCTTCTTGTTTTTCTTCTTTTTGTGTTTTTTCAAGCTCTTCAAGCTTACTTTGAAAAATATCAAAACTTGACATTGTCATTCTTTTCTCTGCATCAAGTTTAGCCTTAGCAATAATATGTTCCAATTCTTCATCCGACAATTCGCTGAACGAACCGCACGAAATAGAAAACTTCGGACGATTGCGGAGCATATATATAACCACACAAATACCGTACAAAAGCAACCCCTGAACAATGCCGATAGGAGGAACCTGTGTATTTGCAGCAAGAAGAATATTCCAGAGGTACATAAGCGCAAAACCGGGAAATACGCCGAAACCCGCAGCCAGACAAATACCGATAAAACCCAGCTTTAAAAGCCCGCCAATACCTCTTATTTCTATCATTTTTACTTTTTTTTCAGGTTTTAATTTATTTTTTGGTTTCATATCATCCACCTATCATTTCCAGAAATTCTTGTTCCGTTAATATTATAACACCTAAATTTTGGGCTTTCTCATATTTTGAGCCTGCATTTTCTCCCGCAACAACAAATGATGTTTTTTTAGAAACCGATGAAGAGACCTTTCCCCCCAGCTGTTTTATTTTCTCTCCAGCCTCATCTCTGGTCATTGTTGAAAGAGCGCCTGTTAAGACAAACGTTTTACCTTCCAGTTTATTGGAAATTTTCTGTCCGCCTTCCTGCGGAACAACTCCTAAAGCTAAAAGTTCATCTACTAATTTTATATTACCATCTTTTTGGAAAAATTCCCATATGGTATTTGCAATTTTTTCTCCGATACCTTCAATTGCTGCAAGTTCTTCAATTGAAGCCGTACGGATTTTTTCCAATGTACCGAGTTCATTAACCAGAATATCCGCAGTTTCTTTGCCGACATGTCTTATGGAAAGCGCCGTAATAAAGCGGGCAAGCGGTCTTGACTTGCTGTTTTCAATTGATGTAAATATATTTTCTGCAGACTTTTCTTTTATTAAATCCAATTGCATCAAATCCTGTCTTGTCAGTTTGTAAAAATCCGCCGGTGTCAGAACCATTTTCCGGTCATATAATTGTTCTATTAATGACGGTCCGACAAAGTCAATATCCATTGCCTCCTTTGATACCCAGTACTCAAGACGCGCAAGCACAATGGAGCGGCAATCGGGATTTGAACAGTATAGGTTTACTTCGCCCTCTCTGGTTTCCAACGGCGCACCGCAATCGGGGCATACCATATCCATTTCATAGACAGGAAGTTTAGAATGGTTTTCATCATCTACAACTTTTATCACCTTAGGGATAATTTCCGCAGCTTTCTTAATCAAAACTCTATCACCAATGCGAACATCAAGACGTCTTATTTCATCCAGATTATGCAGACTTGCTCTTGATACGGTGCTCCCCGCAAGAAGAACGGGCTCAAGAATTGCAACCGGAGTAATTGCACCGGTTTTACCAACACCCCATTCAATATCTTTAAGCGTTGTAGTAATTTCTTCCGGCGGGAACTTAAACGCTGTTGCCCATTTTGGCGCACGCGCGGTGTAGCCCATTTCCTGCTGGCAGGCAAGGCTGTTCACCTTTATAACAACACCATCCGTTGCATACCCCAGTTCAAACCGTTTATTTTCCCATTCTTTGCAGTACTCAATTGCGCCGTAAATATCTTTTACAAGCCTGATGTTAGGGTTAACTTTAAACCCTAATTTTTTAATGTATTGCAGTGCATCCCAGTGGGTTTTAATAGGGCTTTCGCCCTCTACAATCACTGTATACGTAAAAAAGGACAGGTCTCTTTTTGCAGTAATGGTGCTGTCTAACTGTCTTATAGAGCCGCTTGCCGCATTACGCGGATTGGCAAAGAGTTTTTCTCCGTTTTTTGCGTTTTCTTCATTAAGTTTTTCAAACGACTCTTTAGGCATATAGACTTCGCCGCGAACATCAATATTAACGGGCTCAAAAAGTTTTAACGGAATAGCACGCACTGTTTTGAGGTTATTTGTAATATCTTCCCCCACAATCCCGTCGCCGCGTGTAACCCCGCGGATAAATATCCCGTTTTCATAACTGAGCGCCATCGCAAGTCCGTCAATTTTTAATTCGCAGACCAACTCCTGCCCTTCGCCGCATTCTTTGGTTACACGTTCGTACCACTTAATTAATTCTTCTTCGTTATAAGTATTATCAAGACTGTAAAGCCGGTATTTATGCCTGTGTTCCGCAAATTTTTCACTCAAGCCCCCGACACGCTGTGTAGGGCTGTCCGGTGTTACAAGTGCAGGGTTTTCTTCCTCAAGTTTTTTAAGTTCGGCAAAAAGCGTATCGTACTCAAAATCACTCATTGTAGGATTATCAAGTATATAATACTCGTAATTTGCACGGTTGATTTTATCACGTAAAACATCAATATCTACAGGCATTACATCACCATTAAAAGTTCTCTTATAACTTTTGCCGCAACCGCTGTTGAAGCGCCGCTCGCATCATAATCCGGCGCAAGTTCCACAACATCAGCACCGATAATATTAAAATCTTTCAAATATCTGAACCACCCCAAAAGTTCATTGAACGTAAATCCGCCCGCCTCAGGCGTACCTGTTCCGGGCATTATGGAAGTATCAAGGACATCTAAATCCACCGTTACAAATACAGGTTTATTCTTTATACAGTCAAGTTCCGAATATTCATGAACAAGAGTATTGTATTTTTTCATAATGTCGAATTCTTCTTTTAGCCCCGAGCGGATGCCGATTTGTTTAAGATTTTCAAAGCCCGCAATTTCTGCTGAATGCTTTATAACCGCGCTGTGAGAGAGTTTTTGCCCCAGATACTCATCACGCAAATCCGTATGGGCGTCAAAATGAATAATCGCAAAATCTTTATAAAACTTGCTCAAAGCCTTAATTTCCGGCAATGTTACAAGATGCTCCCCGCCGATACCGAAAACCCGTTTTCCGTCCTTGTATATTTCTTCGACATTTTTTTCTATCAAATCAAGGGATGCAACAGTATTCCCGATAGGAAATTCCAAATCTCCCGCATCATGGAAATTGCAGTCATCCAGATGTTTATCAAAATAAGGCGAGTAATCTTCCAAGCCCCAGCTTGCAAAACGGATTTGCTGCGGTGCAAACCTTGAGCCCGAGCGGTTGGTTACAGTACCGTCAAACGGGAGTCCGAGCATAACAATATCGGATGAATTATAATCCGGATTTTGCCCTATCCAGTTTTTATCAAGAAAAGGACCTGAAAGCATACACCCTCCTTTAATTTAAACTTTTTAAAATCGCAAGCACAAGAGTTATAAATTTATTCTTTGCAGCATCGGCAGCGGCAATAACTTCCGAATGCGTAAGTCCCACAGTGCTGACACCCGCAGCCTGATTACAAATACAGCTTATACCGAGTATTTTCATAGAACAGTAATGTCCGGTGATTGCCTCCGGCACGGTAGACATACCAACAGCATCCGCCCCCAGGGCACGTGCCATTCTAACCTCTGCAGGTGTTTCATAAGACGGTCCTGTGAGCGCCATATAAACACCTTTTTTAAGTTCTATACCGAGTTTTGCCGCACACTCATCCGCTACTGCAATAAGTTCTTTGGAATACACCTCACTCATATCAGGGAAGCGTACGCCAAGTGTATCATCGTTTTTGCCGATAAGCGGATTTGTCCCCATAAAATTGATATGATCTGTAATAATCATCAAATCAGCCGGTTTAAAATCAAAATTCACCCCGCCTGCAGCATTTGTTATAATTAATGTCTTTACACCGAGCTGCTTCATAACTTTCACAGGATACACAACTGTTTCCATTGAGTGACCTTCGTAAAAATGGAACCGTCCCTGCATCATAACAACTTTTTTACCGCAGATTTCCGCAAAAACAAGCCGTCCTTTGTGCCCCGCAACGGTTGAAGCCTTAAACCCTGGGATTTCAGAATATGGAACAGCAATTTCACAATAATCGTCCGCAAGCGACCCCAGCCCTGAACCCAGAATTATACCGATTTCAGGTGAAAAACTACCGATTTTATCCTTTATAAATGATACGGCATCCTGCATATTTTAACTGTACTCTCCTGTAATCTAACTTACCCGCGGGGAAATTTCCGTATAAACACTAATAAACCCTTTAAATTTTCCCCTGATGAAACTGTCGCAGCCCCACAGTAAAACCACGATGCGCAGACAGCTACAATAATCCAATCGGGATTGAAAACCCGCATCTAACGGTCAATTAGCCGATAAGCCCTTCATCATCCGATTCGGATGCTTTTACCATAATAGCGTGTTCAATCGGATTTTCTTTTTTGTAAGAACTGTCAGAAACTTCTTCATACCCGAAATCTTCACGTTCTTTTTTCATCTGTGCTTCGTCAACAAGTTTTTTCGCTAATTCGGCAATTTCATACACTAATTCATATCTGTTTTCGGATTTTTCATTCAAATCCCAAGCTATTTTAACAATTTTATCCATTATAAACCTCTTTTACATTCTATTTTAACAAGTAAATTTTTTTTGTCTACCTGGGGGTAAATGTAGGAAGGGGGGGGGGGTAAATGTATGGGTAAATGTATGGGTAAATGCAGGGGGAAATATTAGGATAAATAGAAACGCAGGAAACATATAATTCCTGAATAAGATTTCTGTATGTATGCAGTGCAATTTTACTCCACCCGCTATTCTAAAAAAAAGCCGGAGAAATCTCCGGCAACTATTACATAAAACAAATAAAAGGAGTATGGACCTATTTATACACATCCATATAAAAATCCAATGCTTTATCCAATTCGTCTTTATCCATATCAGTAAGTTTTTTATTGGGGTCACCGCATCATCAGGCAGCGAGCGCCAGTGCCCCTCAACACGCGTTCCGTCCATCCTGCGGTATTCTTTGATATAAATCTTACCGCCGTAAGATACAGGCTTAGCCTCAGGAGGCGTTTGATTAAAAGAATCCAAATAATTATTAAATAATTGCATCATAAATTGAGGTGTATGTTCAAGAGCATTTTGCAAATATATATTAATAGCATGATTAATATTATTTTTTGCCGTTTCTGGTAAGGATTTTATTTGATTATACGTATTTACTCCTTTTTCTATATGAGGTTTTATTTCATTCCATTTTAGTCCTAAATTTTCTTTTGGTATCTCTTCTTGTTTTGTTATTGGCTTTTGATTTTTAATCATATGGTTACCAATCACTGTAGCCCCAAGAGCCTTATTTTTTGTCTCTAACTTATAACAACCCCCAAGTTGATGGGATGTATTATAGCTTGGAACAACATCTTCTGTATTACAATAATTTATAATTTTATCGGTTTTTGCTCTTATATCTTTTCTTTCTATAAAATGTCCAATACCACAAGGATTAAAAGTAACTGTTGGGACATCTCTTAGCGCACCTACATATTGCGCATCACTTCCACCAAGTGAATCCCCGGTTATATAAATATCGTAGCCTTTATATTTTAATGAACACTTATCATACATTTCTAAAAGCCTTATCTAATTGTCTTGGCTTTACTCCGTCATATAAATTTTTATCACTTTCAATATCTTTTTTATCATGTGTTCCACCATAAACAAATACAATTTTATTCCCTTTTTGTAATATAAAAATGTCAAGACCCGTTTCTTTATCATGATGTTTTTCTTTTAGATTATATCCTATTGGGGGCTTATATACTCCTTGATATGCGCTTGCTGCGCATTCCATTAATTCATTGTGAAATTTTATATCTGTTTTAAAATTATACATATTTATTTGTTCCTTTCGTTTAATTAATTGTAAAATCTACAAGATAATGGTATTCTTTTGTTATGAATATTAGTTTAAGTAAACTTACTAATAAACTAAGCTTTAAATATTTTATTTTACAAGGTATGGTCTTTTTAACTACTATAGTATCTGGAATCCTATCTTTTTTATTTTTTATGTCATTTCTGAATACAACTGTAGGAGATATTTCAATTTGTTTTTTCACTGCTTGGATATTTATGTTTCCTTATAGTATGATTTATGCCTTTATTGGATTTTTGATTTCGTTAATCATAAAAAAAGATAAATGGCTTTTTAGTTTACCGGTTATATTTATAACTTTTGTAATTTGTATATTTATTTTTTCTACATATACATTGATGGGAATAAAAAGCGATGTTTCTCCTCTCTTTTGGTTAGGAGTTATTTTCAGCTATTCTATCAAAAGTTTTTCCTTTAATTTTCCAACCTTAGTATTGTTTCCATACTTGATATTATTAATATTCGATTTTATATTAAAGCCGTCATCAGACTCACCTCCTTTACCTGGTAGAGACCGGCTCAGATTATACATTAAATTATTCGGGGCAGGATTATTCATCTTAACTTGTCTGGTATACATTGCTTCGATTTTTTTCATACTATAGGGTATGTTCCAGATTAAGTAATCCCGATTTTTAATTGTTGCAACATCCAAAAATCTATGAAACAATACTACCAAATTTTTTAACATATCAAAACGGGGTTGCGGCAGCAAAACAAACAATATTATTAATCCCGTTAAATTTCAATTCATTAACCATTACTTCAAACGTAGAGCCGGTTGTTGAAATATCATCAAGTATCAAAATTCCGCCACCCGTGTATTCGTTTTTATTAACTTCAAATGCTTTTTTCAAATTTTCAAGACGCTCAATCCTGCTTAATTTATACTGTGGCTGTGTTTCCTTTACCCGTCTGATAAGTTTTGTATTAACAGGGTACCCGCTGAGTTTTGAAAACTCATCAGCTACCAGTTCCATCTGGTTATATTTTCTTTTTTTCAACCTTTTTGGATGCAGCGGCACGGGAACTATCGTAAAATTCCCGTTTATCCCCAAATCCTTCCAGTACTCATACATAAATTTAGCAATATACGCAGCCATTTCCTTTTGCCTGTGATACTTCAAACCGCGTATCATTTTTTGCAAATTCTTATTATACCTCCCCGCGCAATATACGTTCACTCCCGCAACAAACTTACTCGGAGAGGGCGGACAGGTTTCAAGCGCCTCATAACACTTTGAACAAATCTTGCAATTCTCCGCAGACGAGCCGCAGCAATAGCATTTTTGTTTATAAATAAGGTCTAATAACGATAAGAAAAATCTCTTCATACTTAATTGTTACGGTTGCGCTGTGCGTCCTCAATACGTTTTTGTCTGTATCCGTAAAATACGTATATCAGAACCCCCGCAAGCAGCCAGAGCGGGAAATATATTGATGACTCATGCAGCGATTTAAGCGAATACACCATCAACCCGCCGCACACAACAATTCCAAGTATCGGAAAGAGCGGGGAAAACGGAACCTTGAACGGTCTTTTTCTGTCGGGATCCGTTTTTCTAAGAATCAAAACTGCAATACAGATAATTATAAATGATGTAAACGTACCGAAGTTACATAACTCGGCAGAAATCCTCAAATCCATAAACAGTGAAAATACAATAACAGCAATACCGGCAAACCAGGTCATAACATAAGGAGTTTTGAATTTTTTATGTATCAATCTCCACCCCTTCGGTAAAAATCTGTCGCGGCTCATTGCATAAAGAATTCTGGTAGTTCCCAGCTGATAAATCAAAAGTACCGAAGTCAGTGCCGCAAGCGCACCCACAGAAATAAATCCTGCAAACCAGTCTTTTTTAATAAAACTCATTGCGTGCGCAATCGGCGCGCCGGTATCAATCTGAGAAATCGGCACAATTCCCGTAAGCACAAGCGCCACACACACATATAAAATTGTACATATAACAAGTGTTCCGAGTATCGCAATCGGCAAATCTCTCTGCGGGTTTTCGGTTTCCTCCGCAGTAGTCGAAATAGCGTCAAACCCGATATACGCAAAGAAAATCAGAAAAGCCCCCATAAACACACCTTCAAACCCGTTAGTCATAAACGGTGTCCAGTTTTCAGGCTTGACATAAAAAGCGCCTACAAGGACAAAACTTATTATCATAAATAAGTTTAAGCCGACCATAATACCCGCAACACGCGTAGATTCTTTAACACCTTTAATCAAAAGCAGAGTAAGCGCAAGAACTATAAACACAGAAGGGAGATTAACAGAAACAGGGATTACCCCGAACAAATGAGGAACTTTATCATGAATATCCCATCCGTAAATCTTGCACATCCTTAACATTGAAATATAGTCATTTCTGAGCCACAACGGGAAATGTACAACAAAATCAGGTAAATACTGCTTAAACCCTCTCAATAACTGCACAAGATACCCTGTCCAAGCGCTCGCAACAGTAATATTTCCGATAGCGTACTCAAGCATCAAAATCCAGCCGACCATCCACGCCATAAACTCGCCCATTGTAGCATATGTATAAGTATAAGCGCTGCCAGCTACCGGTATCATTGAGGCGATTTCTGAATAACAGAGTGCAGTGAATACGCAGGCAATAGCCGCAAGAACCATAGAAAGAATTATTGCAGGTCCCGCACCCGCCGAATCCGGTGTTCCTACAATTGCCGTACCGATAATAGTAAATATACCCGTTCCGACAACCGCGCCAATACCGATTATTATTAAGTCAAAAATATTTAATGTCTTTTTTAATTCAGACTTTTTTGTCGCTTCAATCAACTCATCAGTGCTTTTTTTCTTGAGCAGATTGTTAAGTAGTGATTTTATGTTCATCTTTTTCTATTTCTTCCAGTGTATTATTTTGTTCAACAAGTCTGTTTTTCTTATACCCGTAGCAGGCGTAAATAGCAATACCGACTATTACCCATACAGGGAAAAGAAGTGCGGACAGCGAGTGTTTGATAACCATTGAAAATATCATCAAACCTGTACATAAAACTATTCCGGCAAGCGGGAACCACGGAGAGAACGGAACCTTGAAAGGTCTTGGTCTGTCCGGATCAATTTTTCTTAATATAAGAACAGCAACACAAACAATTATAAATGATGTAAATGTACCAAAATTACACAACTCCGAAGCAACATTCAAATCCAGCGTAAGTGTTCCTACCATACAGATTATACCGACAACCCACGTAAGAATATGCGGAGTATTAAACTTGGGATGCAGTTTCTGAAATATACTCGGCAGGAAATTATCACGGCTCATTGCGTAAAGAATACGCGTTGCAGCGAGCTGCAAAACCAGCAAAACGCACGCTACGCCTGCAAGCGAACCGACAGAAATTAATCCTGCAACCCAGTTTTGCCCGACCATTTCCATAATATATGCCATAGGCGCTTTTAAAAACTCCTGCGGAACAGGTGCACCATTCGTTTTCATCACCCCTGTCAAAACAAGGGCAACAAGCACATAAACAACAGTCGTTACGAGGAGTGACCCTATAATCCCTATCGGTAAATCTTTCTGAGGATTTTTGCACTCTTCAGCAGCCGTGGCAAGCGCATCAAACCCGATATACGCAAAGAAAATTATAAATGCGCCCATAAACAGTCCCTGAAGCCCATTTGGCGCAAACGGAACCCAGTTTTCAGGCTTAACATAAAAAGCTCCGGCTATTACAAACAGAGCAATCACGCCAAGTTTAACGACAACCATTATGGCAGCCATTTTGGTAGAATCCTTTGTTCCCTTTATAAGAATCATTGTAATAATAGCAACAATAACAAATGCCGGTAAATTAATACATATCGGAATACCCGCAAAATGCGGAATTACACTCTCCGGACTGATACCCTGCGAAGTTAAATATTCCCCTGCCGAACGGAAATCAGACACAAGCCAAATCGGCGGATTAGTAATACACGCAGGTAAAACAGCTTTAAATCCGCTTAAAAACTGCATAAAGTGATTTGACCACGCGCACGCAACCGCAATATATCCTATAGCGTACTCAAGCATCAAAATCCAGCCTACCATCCACGCCGCAAATTCACCAAGTGTAGCAAAGGTATAAATATATGCTCCGCCCGCAACCGGTATCATTGATGAAAATTCTGAGTAGCAAAGCGCTGAAAACACGCAAGCAATAGCAGCAATAACCATTGATACCATAAGAGCCGGCCCTGCACCGGTTCCCGGAGTAGCAGCAGCGACACCGACAATTGCAAAAATACCGGAGCCGATAATCGCACCCACGCCGAGAATAATCAAATCCCAAACACCTAAAGTCTTTTCCAACCCGCCTTTTTCGGCATCCGCCATCATCTCATCGGGATTTTTACGTTTGAGAAGACTTCTCATAAGAGAAGATTGTGAATGATAGTTGTTTTTTTCTGTCATTAATGATTTTCCTTACACAACGGAAATCCCAGTTTCCGTCTTTGTTCTACATATAAATTAGCTACAGCCGATGCCATAGTCCTTACTCTGTTTATAAAATTAATTCTTTCATCCTTAGATATAACACCGCGTGCATCAAGTAAATTAAAATTATGAGAACATTTTAGCACATAATCGTAAGCGGGAAACACCAGTTCCGTTTTTACACAGTTATCAACTTCCTGCTGATATAAATCAAATAATTTAAATAACAAATCAGGATTGGAATATTCAAAATTATACTTGGATTGCTCAATTTCGTTTTGAAGATAAATATCGCCGTACTTCAATTCATTATTCCACATAACATCATAAACAGATTCTTTGTTTTGAAGGTACATTGCAATTCTCTCTAACCCGTAAGTAAGCTCCAATGCAACAGGCTTAACTTCAAGCCCGCCGACCTGTTGAAAATAAGTAAACTGGGTAATTTCCATCCCGTCAAGCCAAACTTCCCAGCCAACGCCGGCAGCACCGAGAGTAGGGGATTCCCAGTTATCTTCAACAAATCTTACATCGTGCCTGGATAAATCAATACCCATAGCCTCTAAACTCTGTAAATAAAGCTCCTGCGCATTATCCGGCGATGGTTTTAATATAACCTGATATTGAAAATAATGCCCGAGCCTGTTAGGATTTTCGCCATATCTTGCATCCGTCGGGCGTCTGCAAGGTTCAACCATAGCCGTTGACCACGGTTCAGGACCCAATGAGCGCAAAAAAGTTGCAGGATTCATAGTCGATGCCCCTTTTTCTATATCGTAAGGCTGCTGGATTATACATCCGTAATCCGACCAAAATCTTGATAAATTAAGTATTAAATCCTGAAAATTAAGCGCCATTCGTCTACCAACTATACATTGTATTTTTTACACTTGTTAATTATATAGTTAAAAAAATTAAAAATCAAATTTTAATCTTATTTCCGTGCTAAATTCAGACTGTATAAGTTTTCCAAGAGTAAAATTTTAGCAAAATTTTCTTATCTTTTATGTATTCTAAACAAATAAACCCAATTGTAAATTTTTGTAAACCCGATTAAACAGTTTTGTCAATTTTTACGATTTTCCGGTTTTAGTATATATGTGTAGAAGTCTTTAAGGAAGTGTTTATTATGTATAATGTAAACTTTGGCACGGAACAGCAGCCGGTAATGAACAATTATAACAAAGAAACACCGGCACAGTCATCTCCAACAACACAAACACAACCGCGAATTATTGTTATTCCAAATAATAATCAACCTGTACAAAATCAACAGGGAAGAAATACAATGCCCGCCGTAGAACGGGATACTTTCAGCCCAGCAGAGGCAGCAGCGCCGCGCACACAAACCCCAAATACTCCGCAGCGTACACCTTATTATTTCCCGATGGTACAGCGCCAGCCGCAGAAGAAATTTGACTGGGATAATTTTTACAGAATCGCAGGGCTTGCAACATCAGTTGTCCTTACGATTCTTATTGCGCTGAGTTTAAAACCAATGATTGGAAGATATTTCAAGAAAAATTCAAGTGATTTGTTTATAGACCTTAACAAAAATGTAATTGATTTTGACAAACTCCCCGGTATGAAAGAACCTAAGCAGGAACTTATAGATAAAGTAATCAATCCGATTAAATACAAGGATTTATATGAAAGTGAAAATCTTGATTTAAACTTATTCTGTATTTTATACGGACCGCCGGGAACGGGTAAAACAAATTTTGTATACTCTGCAGCAAAAAAACTCAATGCAAAAGTAGCGGAATTTAAACTCGGTAAAGAAGGTTCCGGGATTATAAATGAAACAGCTAACAACTTGCAGGCAAAAGCCGATGCAATAATTGCTCATGCAAAGAAAAACCCGGATCAGGAATATTTCGTACTCTTTGACGAAGTTGAGTCAATCCTGTCGGAAATAAAAAATCCGACATCAGGCGCAGACCATGAAAGAGCCATCACAATTAAAACATTCCTGCAAATAATGGATGACTTTTTACCGTACAAAAATATAAAAGTATTTGCAACAACTAATATGACACGCAACAGTAACACCGGAAACATCGGCAATATGAACCCTGCTGCAATGAATAGGTTTGGAACCAAAATATACGTTGGGAACCCGGATATTGAAGCAATTGAAAGCGCCTTAAAATTATATTTGGGAGAACACCCGATGGCGAAAAAACTCCTTGAAAACAAAGAAGATATAGCGGAAATTGCAGCCTCCCTATTAAATTCCTCTTACAGAGAACTTAATAATATTATAAAAAATGCTGTCAACAAGACTATGAAACAAAAAATCAATGCGGTGATAAAAGGAAAGAATCCTAAAAATACAGTTCTGACTAAAGAAACATTTATGGAAGCAATAAGGGATTTTGAAAGAACCAATAAAAAGTTAGGCGGGGCTTCCGACCAAGTTGCAGTACCTAGAAATCCCAGAAATATGGAATTAGATGAAACCATTCTGGAAGATATGATAAATATGGAAAGCCTTGCAGAAGGTGAAAAGCAAGTGGTACGAGAACTCACGCCGGAAGAATTAAAGGAGGCTAAACGAAAATTGGATGTTTTACTTAACAACAATGATAAGTGGATGAATCCATAATAAATGCGTCTAAACCTCAATAACTCCCTGCCGGTAAACCTTAATCTCACCTTCGGGGAAACCGATTACGGTTGAAACAGTCCCCAGAGATTTAAAACCATAGTCCTTAACAATATAACCAACCTTACTTCCTACACAATCCACAGCCTCCTGATAACTTAAAGCGGGAGGCTCGTGCGATATATTGGCGCTTGTTGTGGCAAGGACATGATCGGGGATAATTTTACAGATTTCTGCAAACACAGGACAGTCAGGAACTCTTATTCCGACAGTATTCATGCCGGAAGTTACAAAATCGGGAGTTTTTGCCGTCTTATCAAGCACAACCGTAAGTGCCCCCGGAAAGTGTTGTTTTATAAGCCGCTGCGCGGACATAGGGATGGGCTTAACAAACTGGAATAAATTATATACTTCGTTAGACATCAATATCAATGGCTTTGCAGCCTCTCTGTTTTTAATTTCATATATTTTTTTAACTGCTTTTTCCCTGTCAGGCAGGCAGCCCAGCCCCCAGACAGTATCCGTAACGAAAGCAATTACGCCGTCATTTTCCAGTACCGATAAAATCTTTTTCTTTTCTTCTTCGCTAAACATTATGCTATCCTATAAACTGCTGCCGGTATTTTGCCCCGTATAGTTCATTCCCGAACATTTACACGGTCTGTTCGGTTCCGTCAACAAACTGAATACCAAATTTGGCTCTAAAGAGGTGCTTAACCGTATTGCTTTGAATTTCGTGCATCATATTGTTAAACAAATCATACGCCTCTTTTTTATATTCAATAAGCGGATCTTTTTGCCCGTAAGCCCTTAAACCAATGCCTTCTCTTAACATATCGATATTATGAAGGTGATCAATCCAGCGGTTGTCAACAACTCTGAGGAGTATATCACGCTCCAGAGAACGTACAAGATTATCATCGCTGAACGGCACCTGTTCGACATAACCGTCAGGGTTGTACTGTTTCATAATATCGTTATAAAAATTGATGATTTCTTCTTCGTGGTCATCATACGCCTTAAGCGCCGCATCTATTAAATTATCGTAAATCCTTTGATATTTATAATTTTTAATATCATCAAACCCGATATACGAAAGCTGCGGTATTGTTGAATGAAGTTCTTTGATAAGGGTTTCAATATCTTCTTTAACATACTCTTCCGGACTCATTTCAGGAGTGATATATGATTTTAAGAGGCGGTCTATTTCGCGCTCAATCATATATTTAACATCTTCTCTTAAGCCCTTGCCCTTAAGTACTTTGCGGCGCTGTGCGTAGAATTTTTCTCTCTGAATATTCATAACATCGTCGTATTCAAGGACGCTTTTTCTAATATCAAAGTGATAAGTTTCAACTTTCTTTTGCGCTGCCTGAATTTGACGGGTAATAATTGAAGACTCAATTTCCATATCTTCATCAGCGTTCATCATATTCATAATAGCAGTCATCTTGTCACCGCCAAAAATTCTCATCAGGTTATCCTGCAATGATAAGAAGAACCTTGTAGACCCCGGGTCGCCCTGACGTGCCGCACGACCTCTTAACTGGTTATCAATACGGCGTGATTCGTGGCGTTCCGTACCGATTACGTGAAGTCCGCCTGCCTCTACAACCTTCTTATGTTCTTCTTCCGTAATTTTTTTAGTTTCTTCAAAAACTCTTTGCTTGATATTTTCATAATCGGGATCATCCGGTGATACCTTCATTGATTCAAGTTTTTCTTTTGCAAGATACTCCGCATTACCACCGAGGAGAATATCCGTACCGCGTCCCGCCATATTGGTAGCGATAGTCACAGCCCCGTAACGCCCCGCCTGCGCGATAATATATGCTTCCCGTTCGTGCTGCTTAGCGTTTAAAACATTGTGTTTAATCCCGCGCTTTTTCAACAATGAAGAAAGGTATTCCGATTTTTCAATACTGATTGTCCCGACAAGAACCGGACGCCCGAGTTCATGCTGTTTTATAATGTCGTCCACAACCTTGTTATATTTAACAACCTCTGTTTTAAAAATAACATCAGGATAATTAATTCTAATATCAGGTTTATTTGTGGGAATTGAAGTAACTTCAAGGTTATAAATCTTACCGAATTCCGCTTCTTCCGTCATCGCAGTACCGGTCATACCGGAGAGTTTCGGATATAACCTGAACAGATTTTGGAAAGTTATACTTGCTAACGTTTGCGTTTCGTCCTGAATTTCAACCCCTTCTTTAGCTTCAATTGCCTGATGCAGCCCGTCAGACCAGCGTCTGCCCTGCATTAAACGTCCGGTAAACTCGTCAACAATTACTACCTGATTATCTTTTACAACATAGTCTGTATCCCTTATAAACAGTTCTTTTGCCTTAAGTGCCTGTAAAAGGTTATGAGCGTACTGAGTATTAATATCAAACAGGTCATTGCAACCTATTAATTCTTGTGCTTTATCAATACCATCCTCTGTTAAGATTACGTTTTTATTTTTTTCATCCACTTCATAGTCAACATCTTTGGTCAACTGCGGCGCAATTTTCGCCATTAAAGTATACGTATCGGCAGACTGTTCGACGCGTCCGCTTATGATTAACGGAGTACGCGCCTCGTCAATCAAAATACTGTCGACTTCATCAATAATCGCATAATTGAACGGTCTTTGAACAAGCATATCTTCGCTCGCCGCCATATTATCCCGAAGGTAGTCAAACCCGAATTCATTGTTTGTACCGTAGGTAATATCACAGGCATAAGCGGCGCGTTTGTCTTCAAACTCTGTCGGCGAATGATGATTGGAAAGTATTACACCAACAGAAAGCCCCAAAAACTTATAAATCTTACCCATCCACTCGCTGTCACGCTTTGCAAGGTAATCATTAACTGTAATAACGTGAACACCTTTACCGGTAAGAGCATTTAAGTATGCAGGAAGAGTCGCTACAAGGGTTTTACCTTCACCGGTTCTCATCTCCGCAATATGTGCATTATGGAGAAAATACCCGCCGATAAGCTGTACATCAAAGTGGCGCATATTAAGAACTCGTTTTCCTGCCTCTCTTACAGTTGCAAAAGCCTCCGGAAGAATGGCATCAAGCGCCTCTTTTTCAAGAATCCTGTCGGCTTTTTCGTTATCTGATGTCGGGCGTTTTGCAAGTATCGCCTTAAACTCATCTGTTTTGGCACGCAGTTCGTCATCGGTAAGCTTTTCAAACTCCGGTTCAAGCGCGTTAATACGTTCAACCACGCCCATCATGTGTTTTATCTTCTTTTCATTGGGATCCCCAAGTAACTTTAATAAAAATCCAATCATGTGTACTCCTCATGTTAAAAACATCATAACACAAACCTTGAAGAAACATAATTAATTAATGATTTATTAATAATTAGGGGGGGGGGGGAAATAAAATATATAATATAATATTTACCTTCCCCTTGATGGAGAGAAGGTGCACGGGTGTAAATTTCCATGCGGATGAGGGGAACAGCGCAGGAAAGTAGGTAGGTTTTACCAAATCAACAAAAACGGTTTTGGACAGCCCTATCCCCCAAAATACGTCCAGCCGGTAGCACCTCTTTTAATTCGAAAATACATCCCTCCCACATTACGTCCAGCCGGTAGTTTTTCTATCAATCCGAAATACATTTACCCCTACCCACTTGACAAAATTCCGGAATAGTTTAAAATAAAAATTAGGAATTATTACTAATTTTGGTTAAAAGTATGAATTATTCGAAACAAAGAGAAACAATTTTAGACACACTGAGAGAATACGCAGTACATCCGTCGGCAGAACAACTTTTTGAGAAGGTGCATGTGAAAGACAAAACCATCAGTAAAGGTACACTTTACAGGAATTTAAATCTGCTTGCAGAAAGCGGAATCATCAAAAAGATTGACGGACTGGACACTGCCGCGCATTTTGACCACAACACGCACGAACATTATCATTTTATATGTAATAAATGTAAAAAAATTTATGATATTGAAAAAGAAGATGTTAAAATTCCGGAAATAAAACAAAATGATGAATTTATAATCACCAATCACGATATAATTTTTAAAGGAATTTGCAAAGACTGTCAGAAAAAAATTTAAACTAAATGAAAGGAAAACAAATATGAATGAAAACTTAAAAGGAACAAAAACTGAAAAAAACCTGATGGAAGCATTTGCCGGTGAATCGCAGGCTAGAAACAAATATACTTATTATGCATCACAGGCCAAAAAAGAGGGTTATGTGCAAATAAGCAAATTATTTGAAGAAACCGCAAACAACGAAAAAGAACACGCAAAAATCTGGTTCAAACTTTTACACGGTGATTCTGTACCGGAAACTCTTATAAATCTTGAAGACGCTGCAAATGGCGAAAACTATGAATGGACAGATATGTACGCAAGATTTGCAAAAGAGGCAAGGGAAGAAGGTTTTACAAGAATTGCAGTACTGTTTGAACTTGTAGCAAAGATTGAAAAAGAGCACGAGGACAGGTACAGAAAACTTTTAGAAAATGTTAAAACAGGAAAAGTATTTGACAAGCAGCCCGAAAAAGTAAGATGGGAGTGCGCAAACTGCGGACACGTTTTTGAAGGGGAAAACGCACCTGAACTCTGCCCTGTATGCAAACACCCGAAAGCTTACTTCTTTGTAAAGGCAGAAAATTACTAATAATAAACTTATAATATTCTAATGACTATCCTTTCTCCTCGGATACTCAAACAAAGCGGCGGATAAAATCCGCCGCTATATATTATTAAACACTGATAAAAACTTACTTACACAGCGCAAGCAAAACACCCGCAGCAACCGCAGAACCGATTACACCCGCAACATTCGGTCCCATTGCGTGCATCAAGAGATAATTCTGGCTGTTGTATTCCAAGCCTACTTTATTAGATACTCTTGCCGCCATAGGTACGGCTGAAACGCCTGCAGACCCGATAAGCGGATTGATTTTTTCTTTAGAAAACAGGTTCATAATCTTTGCCATAATAACACCACCGGCAGTTGCAAGCGAGAACGCCATAATACCGAGGAACAGGATAAACAGTGTTTGTACCGTTAAAAACTGTTCGGCGGAGAGTTTAGAACCTACAGAAAGCCCCAGGAAAATAGTCACAATATTGATTAAAGCGTTCTGCATTGTATCCGAAAGCCTTTCTACAACACCGCACTCTTTACAAAGATTACCAAAGGTCAAAGCACCGACAAGCGGGCAAGCATCAGGGAGAAGAATTACACACAAAAGAAGCACCGCAAGCGGGAAAACAATTTTCTCACGTTTTGAGACTTCTCTTAACTGTGTCATCTGAATTTTTCTCTCTTCTTCTGTTGTAAGCATCTTCATAATTGGCGGCTGAATAACAGGAACAAGAGCCATATAGGAATATGCAGCAACCGCAATTGCTCCTAAAAGCTCGGGCGCCAGTTTACTTGTAACAAATATTGATGTAGGACCATCCGCCCCTCCAATAATACCTATAGCACCGGATTGCGGTAATGTAAATCCAAAGATACACAATGCTAAAAGCAAAGCACCAAAGATACCAAACTGCGCAGCGCCGCCGAGCAGTGCTGTTTTAGGATTGGCAATCAGCGGCCCGAAGTCCGTCATCGCACCTACCCCCATAAATATAATCAACGGGAAAAGTCCTTTATGAATACCAGCCTCATAAATAATACCCAAAAAGCCGTGAGTCCCTGCAATATCGCACACCGGGATATTGGACAGCAATCCGCCAAATGCAATAGGCACAAGAAGCAGCGGCTCAAATTGTTTTTTAATACCAAGCCACAAAAGAAACAAACAAACAAATATCATAATAATTTGTCCGTATTGATGCATAAACTGCTCTGCAGCAGATGTAATACAAGGATCAGGAGCAAGAACAAAATTTGCTATACCTGTCGAATCCCAGAGACTTTTAAATCCTTCTAACAAATTCATTTTTCTTTCCCTTTCCTAACCCACAGTTGCCAGTAACTGACCGGTTATTACTTTATCGCCCTGTTCAACCTCTATAGATTTTACAACGCCGGAAACAGGTGATTTTACTTCTGTTTCCATCTTCATAGCTTCAAGAACAAGGATTACATCACCTTCTGCGATTTCATCGCCTTCGCTGACACAGGTTCTTAATATAACACCAGGAAGTGCGGCATTAACAGGTGTACCTTCACCGCTTGAAGATGATGCAGCGGACTCAATACCTTCTTTTACGTTAACAGAGTATTCTTTGCCGTTAACCGTTGCTTTGCCGTCACCTTCAAGTTTAATAGCATACTTTTTACCGTTAACAGAAACCGTATACTCTGAACCGGATTTAGAAACCGGCGCACATTCTGCCTGCGGACAATTTTTACGAACGCCAATTTGTCCTTTGCCCTGAAGGAACATAATACCTTTTTCTTTGCAAGCACCTGCAATAAAAATGTTCTCTTCCGATTGCTCCAATCCGGCATCAGCAAGCATTTTCTTTGCAGCTTCAATACCCTTTTCAGGATCTCTGTCATTAATATCAACAACTTTTTCAGTTGTAGGAGCCAAACCCAACTGTTCTGATGCAATTTTAACGACTTCCGCATCAGGTTCGCAGGGAGTTTTGCCAAAATATCCGAGAACCATTTTCCCGTACCCTTCAGCAATCTTCTTCCATGAACCGAACATTACATTATTAAACGCTTGTTGGAAATAGAATTGAGAAACAGGTGTAACAGATGTTCCAAAACCGCCTTTTTCAACGACTTCTTCCATCGCCGCAACAATTTGCGGATATTTATCCATGATACCATTATCTCTTAACATCTGCGTATTAGCCGTCAACGCCCCGCCGGGAAGAGGTGATTGAATAATCATAGGATTTACGGCAAGCGCCTCGGGCGGAAGGAAATAATCTTTCATACATTCTTTGAAGATTTCTTCCGTTTCTAGAATCTTCTTAATATCAATTCCTAAATCGTATTCGGTACCTTTTAGGGCATGCCACATAGAAACAATATCCGGCTGCGCTGTACCGCCTGATACAGGTTTCATCGCAAGGTCAATACCATCAGCGCCGCCTTCTAATGCTGCAAGATACGCGGCAAGACCGGTTCCTGCCGTTTCATGCGAATGGAACCTTATATGTGCATCCGCCCCTAAAATTTCTCTTGTTCGCCTGATTGTCTCATAAACTTTTCTTGGCGCCGATGTTCCGGATGCATCTTTAAATGCTAATGATGTAAACGGTATACCAGCATCAAGTATAGAACGTAAAACTCTTTCATAAAAATCAGGGTCATGTGCACCAGTACATCCGATAGGAAGCTCCATCATTGTAATTGTAACTTCGTGGTTCAAGCCATTATCCACAATACATTGCCCTGAATAAATAAGGTTATTTACATCATTCAATGCATCAAAGTTTCTAATAGTCGTAACACCGTGTTTTTTAAACATCTTTGCATGAAGATTAATCATATCACGCGGCTGAGAATCAAGCCCGACAACATTTACCCCTCTTGCAAGCGATTGAAGGTTAATATCCGGTCCGACCGCTGCTCTTATTTTATCCATTGTTTCAAAAGCATTTTCATTACAGTAGAAAATCGGAGACTGAAATCTGGCGCCGCCCGCAACTTCAAAATGTTTAATACCCGCGTCTACTGCCGATTTCAATGCAGGCAAAAAGTCATCAACAAATACCCTTGCCCCGTACACCGACTGAAACCCGTCACGGAAAGATGTATCCATAACCTTAATCTGTTTTGTCATTTTATATATCCTCTCTTGACTTGTAATAATTATTTTTTAAGCATAGCAGCCAGCAGAGCAACCGCTATATCCGCATCATCTGTTACCTTTTTAGAAGTTTTCTTCACAACTTCAGGGATTTCTTCAGGGAAATATTTATTTAAGAAAATTACAGATTTAGACATCATATACATTACTAAAATCATAATACACAGAAACACTAATACCGTGCCCATACCTATAACCATTAAGTTTAAAGCATCTGCAATATTAGCAGTAAATGTCTCGCACAGTTTGCACAGCAGTTCATTCATAAAATGTCTCCTATCCACAAAGTTGTAAATTGTTCATTATTCTCTTTCAAAACCAGAGCACCTTCTACCGTAACATCAACCGCGAGCCCTTCTGTTATGCGGTCAATCCCTGAAACCCTGATAGTTTGGTTAATAAATGAAGATTTTGATAAATATTCTTCTCTTATTAAGGTAAAACCTTCACTTAAGAATTTATCATAATACAAAAAAAAGTTTGAAGAAAGTTTTTTTAAAAAGACATCTTTATCTACCTGATGCCCTAATTCTAAGGCTATTGATGTCGCAGGTTTTTCAATATCTTGAAAAACATCCTTGCAGCCGTTTAAATTCACACCTACACCGAGCACAATTCCGGAAAGTTCATTTCCGCGTATCGTACTCTCCGACAAAATCCCCGCAACTTTTTTCCCGTTTATTAGAACATCATTGGGCCATTTAATTTTAGGCGTTAATTCGTATTCTTCAATTAAACGTACTAAAATGACAGACAAATACTGGGTAAGGTTCGAATAGCAGGGCAAAAGCTGTTTGGAAGGTTTTAAAACGAAGGACATATAAATATTATCCGCACCGATAAATTTCCACCGCCTGTCAAAACGTCCACGCCCTGCCGTCTGTTTGTATGTATACACTACCGTACGGTCAGCAATTTCATCCAGATGCTCTTTTGCATAGAGATTTGTCGAATTAACTTCTTCAAGATAAATTGTTTTAATATTCATAATTTATAAATTTACCCTCATGCCGTCACCCTACACTGCCGACAGCATTTAGTTCCTGCAGGGTATATAACCTTTTACCAACAGGTAACTAGGCAAGAAGGTAAGTATAATCCGGAGAAGCCCCCAATTTAGCCTCTATTTGTTCAAAATTAAGGAACCCCTCTGATGCGCCAAATACAGAAACAACAGCCGCAGAGTTTACTGAAGCGTACATCAACGCCTTGCCAATATTTAGTTTTGTTCTTCCTAATGCGGCGCAAAAAGTAGATGCAAAAGCATCCCCCGCTCCCAGAGTAGAAACAACAGGGGACGGATATGTCGGACAATAGTAGTATTTCATCCCGTCAAAAGCATACGCACCTTTTGAACCGTCTGTAATTACAATTACCTGATATTCTTGAACTTTAAGTTTTTCGAGCATCTTTTTAACATCGGGATGGATTAATTCCTGAGAAAATTTTTCTGTCTTTGTATCCGGTCTTACAACTATACCGCTGCACATTGACGCCTCTTCTCTGTTCATCACAACGATATTGGCAACCTCTAAAAGCTTTTTAATTTCTTCAAAACCCTTCTTTAAACTTGTAGTACCTGCGTTAAAACAAACTTTTACGCCGTGTTCATGAGCGAACTTGACCAACGGTTCAAGAACTTTATTAGACTCACCGTTTAACGGTGCAATATAGAGAAGTCTTGCTTTTTTAATCAGGTCAAAATTAATATCGTTAATATTTATAAGTGAATTTGCCCCGCGGTGCGCCAGAACAGTTCTGTCTCCTTGAAAACTTACAAGAATAATTGAAAAACCGGTCGAAACCTCGGGGTTTTGGACTACACCTGATAAATCAACATTTGTCTTTTTCAGTGCGTCAAAGATACCCGCAGAATAAATGTCATTACCGACTTTGAAAATAGCAGATGTCTTAAGTCCAAGATTGGCAAGATTCATCGCAGTATTTAGTCCACCGCCCCCAATATTAGTAGCAAAACTTGTCATATCAATTTTAGAACCATAAGGATAACTCATAAAATCAGAGTTTTTATTCTTAGAACAAACAGAAACAATATTTGCTTCATCACTTTCTACGAATACGTCCATTGTAGCACTTCCTATTGTTACAACATCAATCTCTGACATACTGCCTCCTCATTATTCCTGCTGTATAATACCTAAACTCAGTATATGACAGACACAAATTTTGTTCAAGAAAAACGCCGGTCGTAAACCGGCGTTTTTACCATAATATTATTATTCAAAATCTGGCGGCATTTCCGGCTCTGCACCGGATTGATCATGGTCATTCAAACTCTCTAAATCTATTTGAGGTTCTTCAGTTTCTTCAACACCGTGGAAATCCTCTCCTTCATGATTAACAGCACCTTCAACAGGCTCCTCTATTTCTGGGGCAGGGTTTTCTTCTTCGGTAAATTCATCTTCCGGCAAAAACTCTTCCTCTTTAATATTAAACACCTGTTTCAATTTTGCAAAAACCTCTTCTCCACCATCATATTCAAAATTGTTATTAACAATAGCAGATTGTAACTCTTCCAACGGAACATTTATTGTTTTAGCAGAAACAATAAAATCTCTTGCAACTTCTGTAACATCCCTTAAACCTACAATATTAATACTGACATCTCCGGACTTGCTTCCCATATTCATTATAGATGGTGTATACAAAATATTTTTATATTCTACTTTATTAAGATTACCATTTTTGTCAAAATATACTTCCACTTCCGTACCGTTATTAAGGGTTGCAAAATACTTGTCCGCATTTGCCTCCTTATCACGTCTTATAGAATCTTTTTTAACCTCTGCTAAAGAGAGCTTATCCATCATAAAAACATTATTTTCTTCCAGTAATTTTTGAACAGAGACAGACGAAGAAACATCTTCTGTACCAAATTTTACATCACTGCCGGATAAATTAACAATGACCGGAACAAATTCATTCTGGTAATATTTTGCATAATATTTGCCGCCGGATTTGTACTGCTCAATTTTTTGTGAGGCACTTCTGCCTTCCTGCGGATACGAGACTTCGACTTCATAATAAATATTATCTTTTTTTTCAAAGCTAGAGAGTTTTGTCATAAATGATTTTTGCGGACTCGGGGTCATAATATAAGCGATCAACGCCGCAAGAATAACCGGAATTAAAAATGTTAATATATATCTCTTCTTCAACTTCAACCTCTCTTTCTTTTGAATTAATTATACATAATTTATCTAAATGACACAACATTATTTTACGGCAGTTATAATACCTTTATATTTGCCTGTTTTATTAAATAATAACCTATAACCGTAATCCAACAGTTTCTTTTTTATCATTTCCGAACCAAACCCGCTCCATTCACAAACAATAATATTTGCCTGCCCGATTAAACCCGCGCTGCACAATTTGTCCAACAATTTTAAATTACTTTCATTAATCGAAAATTTACACAGTATATCAGGATTATCAGGACAGGTATCAAACTGACTAAAATTAACCATTTTTATTTTACTGCTCAGTGCGGGATTTAGTTTAAGATTACACGCTAAATCATCTTTATCCTCCGGTAAAAGAGTAACGACCGCTCTAACCTCCGGCAAACATGCAAAATAAAAGGGTGATATAACACCAGAGGCAGCATCCACAACTGTCCATCCTGATTTGTTTGGCTTAAAACCAAATCTTTCCTGTACAAAAATCTCATAAATTTCTTTTAATTCCGTTTCCGAATTAAACCTTAATTTTAAATCCAAAACAGGAAAAGAGACAACGGAACTTTCCAAATCAACATTTGCCCCCTTCTGATTCAATAAAATTTTATAATTATCAGCTGGTGGAATAACTCTTAAAATTTTATAACCGAATTTTTGAAAAATCCCGTTTATAAGCCTTTGTCGGAACTTAATTTTGGCATTCCTAAACGCCGGCAGTTTCTCTCTTTTATAAGGCGATTTTTTATAATACTTATACCAGAGTTTAAAATGTATTGAGGCGTTATCCAGCCATGGTTTTGAGGGAGTACAATGAATTATAGCCGGTCTTGACGGCACTTGTTCCGAATAAATATCAGAAAAAAGATCCAAATCTTTCTTATTTCTAAGCATAAAATTATAAGCAGGGGATAAAAGCTTAATATTATCCCCCATAACAATATTAAAAATATCCTGATCCATGTATTTAGCGTATAAATTTACCTTTTTCTCATCAAAAAGTTTTTGCGGAATATTATCTTCCCTCATTTTTTTCAAATTCAGCAGCAAAACTCCGGTGTTAAAATAAATTTCTTTATTCAACCGGATATTATCATGCTCTGATATATACGAATACAAATCTTTAACAACCCCCGCATAATTTTTACCGGTGTCAATATTGAAAAGTTCTGTTAAATCAGAATTTATTATAACATCCGAATCCAGATAAATTGCTTTATTATACTCAGGTAAAGCATTCGGGATCTCAAACTTGTAAATAGCAACAGGTGAAACATAAGTGGCAGAGGTAATAGAATCAATAAATTGATTTGATAATTTAAAAAAACGTAAAGCCTCCCCGCCGGCTTGTTTAAGCTTTTCTTCCGCGCCCTGAGACAACTCATTACAAATTACAACAATATCATATTCGGTAGTATGCGCTTTGTTCTCAAGCAGAGAAGTAATTGCAACCGCTGTCGGCATCGCATAATTATTGTCACAAATAAAAACTACCGGTATCATTCTTGCTCCATTTAATACAACTATTCTAACGGATTTTAGAATTTGTGTAAATACAAAAACTGCCGTAGAAGTTTTCTACGGCAGTTAAGATTTTAAAAGCTATATATTAGAACATCAAACCTGCTTCACGGGCAGCATCAGCAAGTGCTGCAATTCTACCGTGATACAAGAAGCCGCCTCTGTCAAATACTACACATTCGATACCTGCTGCCTTTGCCTTCTTAGCAATTGCTTCACCAACAACTTTGGCTGCATCAATATTACCGCCGTGAGAAAGTTTTTCTTTAAGATCTTTATCTACAGAAGATGCAGATGCTAAAGTAACACCTTTTTCATCATCGATTAATTGTGCATAAATGTGTTTAGTACTTCTATATACTGCAAGACGGGGGAATTCACCTGTACCTGATAATTTAACACGAAGTGATTTATGTCTTTTTTGTACTTTTGCTTTTCTGTTTTCTGATTTAATCATTTTTCTTTTCCTTTCACCCAAACCTTCTTGAAGAACAGATTTTCAAGGGTTTATGCGGGCACCTTGTATTGTAATCGTACACTTTTTAGGGAAGTAATACACCTGTTAAGAATGTATAACGGTAATAACCGGAGATACGTTCCTAACTTATCCTGTTCCCTATTTTTTACCTGCCTTACCGGCTTTACGTCTGATGTATTCGCCTTCGTACTTAACACCTTTGCCTTTGTATACTTCCGGCGGACGTTTGCTTCTGATAAACGCTGCAACATCACCAACTGTTTGTTTGTTGCTGCCTTTAACAGTAATTTTGGTATTTTGGTCAACAGAAATAGTGATACCTGCAGGCGGTTCAATAATAACCGGATGAGAGTATCCTAATTGCATGTTGAGTTTTGTACCTTCCATATTGGCACGATAACCTACACCAACGATTTCAAGTTTCTTTTCAAAACCTTTGTGTACACCGTTGATTGCGTTAGCAACAAGGGTTCTTGATAAACCGTATAAAGCATCAGCTTCACGTGTATCAACATTTCTTGTTAAAACAACATGGTTGTCTTCAATTTTTACTGAGATTTCAGGACGAACGGTAACAACTTCAGTACCAAGAGAACCTTTTGCGGTTACAGTATGGTCTTCAATCTTAACTTCTACGCCTGATGGGATTTCAATAGGTTTCTTTCCTATACGTGACATAATTTTTCTCCTTTTGACATATTAACTAACACCGCAAACCGTATATTTAAAGAGACAACTACTATTTAGTATTTTAAACCATAAGAATTTAAGAGATAAAATGCTATTCAGTATCGACTTTTAAATATTGATTTACCTTTAGGTGAGGTATGTTTCGCGGGTTTCGAGATTTTAGTGTGTATAAAGGGTTTAGCGGGTTTCGAGGCTTT